>JBNMOV010000106.1:0-12547 GCA_051275765.1 Maribacter sp.
CTGTCTTTGCCTTATTTATAAAAGGCATAGAATATTCTAATTCATATTTTTGAGTATAGCCCAGTTGTATCACACCCTTCAATATATCTCTACGACCACTTAGATTATTATAATATAATCTCACTCCGTAGTCCACTCTTTTAAAAGAATGATCATACTGATTCCACCAGACATTGAAATTCCTATCAGCCAATTCAAAAATGGGAATAGGATAGATGTACCAAGTTTCCTTTACTTTTATCTGAATAGTCACTTGAGATTTTTCTGTATCCCAGTTTCCAATATTCATATTCACTTCTAGGAATAATAAAGTATTCAGAAGGAGTGTTTGATTTTTTCCTAATCGAGTAGCAAGATTAGATAATTGGATAGTATCTCCAATTTTAAAATCGAGTTCCCTAATGATTGTGCCCTCTTTTGTTTTTTTATTTCCTTCTATTTCAAAATTAGAAATAACAACAAATCCATTTTCTTGTCCATAGGATGAAAATGAAAAAAGGCAGAGAAATATAACTGCGATGTATTGGATAAAAATCTTATTCAAAATTTATTTTTATATCACTTTGAGGAGTTGAAAAAAGTTTTTTAATGATAATATTTTGTATTTATTAGGTAACAAAGTATTATCTCAAAATCTATTTAGTAGGAATACGTTCATAAATATTAAAAGTATAAGCCATCTCATTTTTCTCATCAGGAACTTGAGGATCAGATACGGTGTGTTTCCATTCTTCAAAATTAATATCTGGAAAAAATGTATCGCCATCTTTTACTTCTAGATCTACTTCAGTTAAATAAAGTCGATCCCAGTATTGCATACTCTGCTTATAAATTTCTCCACCACCAATAATGAATACTTCATCTTCCCCATTATCATAAGCCATTTCCAAAGCTTGTTCTATCGAATGTGCGATAACACATCCACTAGCAAAAAAAAATGGTTGCCTAGTCATAATGACATTTGTCCGTTTAGGAAGAGGACGACCAATAGACATAAAAGTTTTTCGCCCCATGATGATATGACGATTGAGTGTTGTCGCCTTAAAATATTTTAAATCAGCAGGAAGATACCAGGGGATATCATTATCTCTTCCCATTACATTATTCTTAGCCACTGCTACTATTGCTGAAACGATCATATAAATATTGAATTTTCTATAGGCAAAGATAGTGTAGTAAAAATTATACTGCGATTTTTTACATATATATTTAGGATTGATAGGATTATTAATTCATATTTTGAGTATGAATTGATATTAATATCTAAGCATGCTTTATCTTTGATTGCAATAATAAAAATTACGTAATTATATTGTTATGAAAAAATCAGGAATTAAAGTATTTGCTCCTGCTTCTGTGGGTAATCTCATTGTTGGCTTTGATATAATGGGAATGGCATTAGACAGACCAGGTGATGAAATCATTGCTCGATTCTCCGATAAACCAGGTTTACAGATTACTAAGATATATGGAGGTAAGAATAGAATACCTTATGAGATAGAAAAGAATACTGCAGGTGTAGCTGCTCAAAGATTCCTTGAACATATAGACGAAACAGGTAGAGGAATAGAAATGGAAATCCATAAGAAGATGCCATTTGAAAGTGGATTAGGATCTAGTGCTGCAAGTGCAGTAGGAGGAGTAATGGCTATGAATGAATTATTTAAAGGACCATTACATAAGAATGACTTATTACAATTTGCATTACAAGGAGAACAAATAGCTAGTAATGCATGGCATGGAGATAATGTAGCACCATCACTTTTGGGAGGTATTGTTTTTATTAGAAATAATGCAGAAATGGATGTCCATCGCATCCCTTCTCCAAAGGGATTATATGCAACAGTTATCCATCCTAAAATTAAGATCAAAACATCAGATGCTAGAAATATTTTGAAAGATACGATTACACTGGAACAACACGTTTTACAAAGTGGAAATGTAGGTGGTTTATTGATTGGTTTGTATCAATCAGATTTTGCTTTAATTGGACGCTCATTACAGGATTTAATTATAGAACCACAGCGTTCAAAACTAATTCCTGGTTTCAAAGAAGTACAAGAAGCAGCCTTAAAAGAAGGTGCTTTGGGATGTAGTATTTCTGGTGCAGGACCATCGATAGTTGCATTGAGTGGCAATAGTCTTGTTGCTGAAAATGCAGGAAATGCGATGCAAAAAGTATTCTCAGATTTAAAGATAAAATCTGAATTATTTATTTCTACCGTTAATAAAGGAGGAGCATTTAAATATTAGAAGATGAAATTATATAGTACAAAAAATAGAGCAAGTTTAGTATCTCTAAGTAAGGCAGTTTTAAAAGGCTTGCCAGATGATAATGGCTTGTTCATGCCTGAGCATATTCCTACTTTACCTCCAGGATTTATAGAAAATATTAAGGATTATTCTTTCCAAGAAATAGCATATACGGTATGTAGTACGATATTTCAAGGTGCTATTCCAGAAGAAGATTTGAAAGAGATTGTATATGAAGCGATTAATTTTCCTGCTCCATTAGTCAAGCTGGATGAACAGAAATATATCTTAGAATTATTTCATGGACCATCATTAGCATTTAAAGATTTTGGAGCTAGATTTATGGCTAGATTAATGAGCTATTTTGATAAAGGGAATGACGAAGAACTAGTTATTTTAGTAGCTACATCGGGAGATACAGGTGGGGCAGTTGCAGCTGGTTTTTATAAAACTCCTGGAATTAAGGTCGTTATTTTATATCCTAGTGGAAAGGTAAGTCATCTTCAAGAACAACAATTAACCACTTTAGGACATAATATTACTGCATTAGAAGTAGATGGTACATTTGACGATTGCCAAGCATTAGTGAAAAAAGCCTTTTTAGATAAAGAATTGACCTCTAAAATTAGATTGACTTCTGCTAATTCTATTAATATCGCTCGACTTATTCCTCAGTCATTCTATTACTTTGAGGCTTATAAGCAATTAGATAATCCTAAAGATGTAGTATTTTGTATTCCTTCTGGTAATTTTGGTAATCTTACAGCGGGACTTTTTGCTGCTAAAATGGGCTTGCCTGTACATAAGTTTATAGCTGCTACTAATGCTAATAGTGTAGTTCCAGAGTACTTAGAGAATGGAACATATCATCCTCGACCATCTACACGCACTATTTCTAATGCAATGGATGTAGGTAATCCATCTAATTTTATTAGAATGGAGGACTTGTTTGGTTTCACGTGGAACAACATGAAGGAGCAAATAGTAGGCTTTTCTTATACAGATAAGGAAACCGAAGATGGGATGAAGCAAGTAAAAGAGGGTTATGGCTATGTAATTGATCCTCATGGTGCAGTAGGATATAATGCTTTAGATGAATATCAGAAGGCAAATCCTAATACACAAGGCATCATACTAGAGACTGCACATCCTTCAAAGTTCCTTCCTGATGTGGAAAGAGTATTAGGCGAAGCTCCTTTTGTACCTGAAAGGTTAGCAGAATTAGCAGATAGAGAAAAGGTAGCAGTATATACTAAGAATGATTTCAATGAATTTAAGGCCTATTTGCTAGATAATTACATTAAATAGTTTCACGTGAAACAAGGTTTATAGCTTTGTTTTAAAGGTTGAATAGCCTTTTTCTAGTATTGCACTATGAGTACTATTGTTTAGATCAATGTAAATTCTATGCTTTTGATCATCATAGGTGTCGAATAAAAGGGAGTTCTTTAATTGGAACTCCTTTATTTTTTTGACTTTAGTTACTTCTACATAGATCCAAATTGCATCTTCTTTATATTCTCTCCCTATATAGTTATATTCCCTTAGCTTATTATCTATATTAAAGGATAGGTTTTTAAGTAAGTATTGCTGTATGATTTTGTTAGAATTACTCAACTCTAATGCATTATTTAGCTTTAAGTCTATATTATATTCGCCCTTTATTCCTTTGTTTAAGTCATCTGTGAATACCTTAATAGATACTTCAATGCTTTTGTTATCCTTGTTATAGAATACTTCAGTGTATCCAAAATGATAGTCATGGATAAATAGGGCTGAAATACTGATGAGTAGTGTGTACATATATGTCATAAGATGTCTTGATTAAGTCTTTGTTTCACGTGAAACTATGAAAATATATTCCTTTAAATTACAAAAAAGTCTTACTTTTGCGTTAATTAAACTAAATATTTAAATGATGCAATTACAGTCTAAAGTTATTCTTTCTTTGGTATTAATGCTACTTTTTAACTATACATTAATAGCACAAGTAGATAATACCAATAAAAGCAAGTTTAAACAGTTGGGACAAGAACTTCCAACACCTAATTCTTATCGTGCTGCTTCTGGTGCACCAGGCCATGAATACTGGCAACAGCAAGCAGATTATGTGATAAACCTAGAATTAGATGATGAAAAACAACGTATATATGGAGAAGAAACCATTACGTACATTAATAATTCTCCTGATGAATTGACTTATTTATGGTTACAGTTAGATCAGAATATGAGAGCTAAGGACTCTGATACCTATAAAACTGCTACTAATAGTATAAATGAGAAGATAAGTACTAAAGGGTTGAAACGAATGATGAATGATTTCGATGGTGGATTCAAACTCGATTTTGTACACGATGCTTCTGGCAAAGAATTACCTCATACTGTCAATAAAACTATGTTGAGAATTGATATGCCTACAGCTTTAAAATCTAAAGGTTCTTATACCTTTAGTGTAAAGTGGTGGTACAATATCAATGATAGAATGGAAATAGGTGGTAGATCTGGTTATGAATATTTTAAAGCAGATGAAAACTACCTATATACGATAGCTCAGTTCTTTCCAAGGATGTGCGTATATGATGATATTAATGGATGGCAGCATAAACAATTCTTAGGTAGGGGTGAATTTGCTCTTGCTTTTGGAGATTATGAAGTGAATATTACTGCACCAGAAGATCATTTAATTGCTGCTACAGGTACATTAGAAAATATGGAAGAGGTAATGTCGGCTAAACATATTGATAAATATAAGCAAGCACAGCAATCATTTGAAGAACCTGTGATTATATATAGCCAATCTGAAGCTGAAAAGAATGAAAAGACTAAAGCAAAAGGTAAGAAAACTTGGAAATTCAAAGCAAAGAATGTAAGAGATTTTGCTTTTGCTTCTTCAAGAAAATTCATATGGGATGCAATGGCAGTAAAAATGAGTGATGGTAGGGTAGTGATGGCAGAGTCTATGTATCCAAAAGAAGGTAATCCTTTATGGGAACAATACTCTACTAAGGCAGTTGCACATACTTTGAAATGGTATTCTCACTATACGATTGATTATCCATATCCTGTGGCATGGTCTATTCATGCTAAAAGTATAGGAATGGAATACCCTATGATTTGCTTTAATTTTGGTCGTCCAGAAAAAGATGGAACGTATACTACACGAACTAAATACGGAATGATAGGTGTAATTATTCATGAAGTAGGACATAATTTTTTTCCTATGATCATCAATTCAGACGAAAGACAATGGACTTGGATGGATGAAGGTTTGAATAGTTTTGTTCAATATTTGGCACAAAATGAGTGGTCAAGAAACTTTCCTTCAAGAAGAGGCCCAGCATATAAGATAGTGGACTATATGAAAGGAGATAAAGAAAACATCGTTCCTATCATGACTAACTCTGAATCTATCTTACAATTTGGAAATAATGCTTATGGAAAACCAGCTACAGCATTGAATATACTCAGAGAAACTGTAATGGGGAGAGAATTATTTGATCATGCACTTAAAGAATATTCTAGAAGATGGGCATTCAAACATCCTTCTCCTGCGGATTTCTTTAGAACAATGGAAGATGCTTCTGGTGTAGATTTGGATTGGTTTTGGAGAGGATGGTTTTATACTACAGATCACTGTGATATAGCTATTTCAGATGTAACTTGGTATCAACTAAATAGTAAGAATCCAGCAAAGGAAAGTATCACAAATAAAGCGAATAGAGATGCAGCTACTCAGAATATAAGTGATATTAAGAACAAGAAAAGTATAGTAAAAACACAGGATGAAATTGATCCTAAGTTACGTGATTTTTATTCTACTTACGATCCGTTGACTCCTGATGCTATTAATAATAAGGAGTACCAAGAATACTATAGTTCATTGTCTAAAGAAGAGAAAGACTTATTGAATGCAGGATATAATTTTTACCAAATCTCATTCGAGAATATAGGAGGTTTAATCATGCCATTGATTATTGAATTTGAATATATGGATGGGACTAAAGAAATTAATAGAATTCCAGCAGAAGTATGGAAGTCTAGGAACAATAAAATTTCTAAAGTTTTTATTAAGAAAAAAGAAGTGAAACAAATTACTTTAGATCCATTATTAGAAACTGCAGATACAGATACGGAAAATAATTATTTTCCAGAAAGAAAGCAGCTATCTAGATTCGAATTATTTAAAAGTAAAGAATTCTCTAAAGAGAATCCTATGCAACGATCAGAAAGAGCTAAAAAAGTTAAATAATTTAATTAAGTTATTGATTATCAGTATGTTAAATAGGTTTAAGCAGTATTGCTTAAACCTATTTTTTGTTTAAGTATTTGATAGTCAGTTGTTTATAGTTTGTTTTATTTTTGGTCCGTTCATTATTCTTTTCGTTACAAGCACAAATGAGGCTACATGAAGAGGGGAGATATAAAATAGGCTTGAATCAAAAAACATTCAAGACCAAAATATTTCTCAATCTGTAATATTTGATAATGAATCAATAGTTGCATCTTCTCATTCAGAAAATTTCAACATCCTTATTCCTGTTCTTGAATCAAAGAAGGAGAAAAAAATGGTCTGGAGAAATGGGGAAGGATCTTCGTATTTATGGGAGCACCATTTTTAATAGGAGGAGTAATTAGTGAAACGTATTTAATAAATTGAGCAGAAATGGGTAGTAATTTTTTCTTCTAAAATATTCAGAAAATCGTTGCATAGCCGTAGCTACGGAACTATTTTTTGTGTTTTTTAGAAGAGAAAAGAATAGGCATAACTGCTTAGGTTATTGAATTCGTTTCACTAATGGTAGCCAAAGCTGATGTATTGTACTATAACTGTTATAATGGATATTGCGAAGGAGATCCATTAGGTGGTTTTGGTATTGTTCTTTTATCTCTAGGACTTACATTGACTATAGGTGGTGGATTTTTGTGGGGGCTAGGAGCAAAAAAACGCAAAAAAGGATAATTTATTTTATCTGAAAAAAACGAAAAGGGAAATCTATTGACAGATTTTCCTTTTTTTATTTATAGGGATTAGATTATTCTGTATTTTTACAATATTACCTAGCCTTACTATTTATTACCAATGAAACCAAACGTACACTATATTTCGTCAGAACATCTGAGCATTTCAGATGTTGAAAATATCATTCAATCAAAAAGCCATTTATGCCTTTCTGAAGAATCTAAAAATGCTATCCAAAAATGCAGAGATTATTTGGATGAAAAACTAGCCAAGAATGATCAAGCCTATTATGGCATCAATACTGGGTTTGGATCATTATGTAATGTGAAAATTAGTAGTGAGCAGATAGAAGAGCTTCAGCATAATTTAGTTAGAAGTCATGCCTGTGGAATGGGAGATGAAGTTCCAGAAAAACTAATCAAATTAATGCTCTTACTCAAAATTCAAAGTTTGTCTTATGGCTACTCTGGAGTAAGGGTAGAATTGGTTAATCGATTAATAGATTTTTATAATCATGATGCTTTACCAGTAATTTACGAGCAGGGCTCATTGGGAGCTTCTGGAGATTTGGCACCATTGGCTCATATGAGTCTCTCTTTATTAGGGGAGGGCAAAATGTATTTTAATAATAAAAAAGTATCTGCTAAGAAGGTCTTTAAGAAAATGGATTGGACTCCTATGCGTTTACAATCTAAAGAAGGACTAGCCTTATTGAATGGAACACAGTTTTCCTTAGGTTATGCACTTTGGTGTGCTATGGAATCTGATCGTTTATCAAAATGGTCAGATTTAATTGCTGCAATGTCCATAGATGCTTTTGATTGTAGAATAGGGCCATTCGATGATCGAATACATCAAAATCGTCCTCATCCCTGGCAAATATTTACAGCCAATCGAATTCGTCAATTATTAGATGGAAGTGAAATTATTCAACAAGAAAAAATAAACGTTCAAGATCCATACGCATTTAGATGCGTCCCTCAAGTTCATGGTGCGAGTAAAAGTACAATTGATTATGTAAGAGGTATCGTAGAAATAGAGTTGAATTCCGTAACGGATAATCCTAATATCTTTCCTGATACAGATGCTATTATTTCTGGTGGTAATTTTCATGCACAACCTTTAGCTCTCGCTTCAGATTTCTTAGCTATTGCATTATCTGAATTAGGAAGTATCTCAGAACGAAGAGTGTATCAATTAATAGGAGGAGAAAGAGGTTTACCTAGTTTCCTGACAGATGGAGCAGGCTTACATTCTGGTATGATGATTTCCCAATATACTGCTGCATCTATCGTTAGCCAAAACAAACAATTATGTACTCCAGCTTCTGTAGATTCTATTGTTTCTTGCAATGGTCAGGAAGATCACGTAAGTATGGCAGCCAATGCAGGTACGAAATGTTATAAAGTTGCCAGTAACGTAGGATCTTTGTTAGGTGTAGAGTTGATGGCAGCAGCCAAAGCTATTGAATACAGGCAACCAAAAAAATCCTCGCCATTGATTGAGAAATTATTAATAGCTTACAGGAAAGAGGTAACTAGCTTAGAAGGCGATCGTATTTTGTACAAAGATATGCACAAGAGTAAGCAATTTATTAATAGGATTAATCCATCAGAATACCTGCCAAGTGAATAAAAAAATACGCATTTTATTATCCATATTTTTTTACTCAATATCTACTGTTTCTGTCTTTGCTCAAAAAGCTGAAAACTGGGGGATAGAAAGTAATATCTATGTAGGACAGGTTATAAAACATTCTCCAGAACTCTTATTTGATCTTGGCAAGGTGAATAAAGGAATTGATATTAATTTTAAGTATCAAACCTTTGGAAAACAAAAATGGAATCAATATCAGCGTTATCCTCAGATGGGGGTCGCATTGGTTTATTTTAATTATGGTAACAAAGAGCAACTTGGGCAGTCCGTTGCTATTTTACCTAATTTGACCATTAATATCCTTCGTAAACCAAAAGGATATATTCAGTTTCAATTTGGTACAGGGTTGGCTTATCTCACTAAACCTTATCATCCAGATAGCAATCCTAAAAATAATGCGATAGGATCTTATTGGAATAATATTACTTCTTTTCAATTTCATGGTGGTGTTAGGATAGATGATCATTGGTCTGCACAATTAGGGTTTGGATTGACTCATTATTCTAATGGTAGTTCTGCGTTACCTAATTTTGGTATTAATATAGCGGCAGGTACAGTAGGTGTAAAATATACGCCTCAGCCTGTGAAGCAAGAAAATTATATATGGCATGATGACTTCTTAAATATTCCTCAAAAAAGATGGGGTGCTCAAGTTCATATGGATATAGGTTTCAGAGAAAATAATGCTTCTGGTGGAGTAAGATATCCTATCTACATTGGTTCAGCAGCAGGCGTTTTTCATTTCAATGCAGTGAATAGAATGCTGGCTGGCGTGGAAATTGAATATAATACAAGTGTATATCATAGTATATTCAATTCAGCAGCTAATTCTGATCCTGCTCATGCTAAAAATCAAGCTACTCGTTATATGTTCTTTTTAGCAGATGAATTTATGTTTGGAAATTTTGGTGTATTGTTACAAGCGGGAATATACATCAAGAAAAAAGAAAAGACAGTAGGTAGTATTTATAATAGATTATCAGTACGATATTACTTGCCTCCTATTGGAAAACCTGCTACTCAGTTTTACGTAGCAGTTCATTTGAAATCACATTTATCTGTGGCAGAATATGCCGCGTTTGGAATAGGTGCGAGCTTATAAATAGATAAAAAGAAGAAAAAATAAACTTTATTAAAAAAAGTACTATAAATTTTATGGAATTTGAGTGGTATTGGACTCTTATGTATATATAATTTTGTTCTATACCGATTTATATATCTAAGTAGAAAATATTAGTACATTGACTATCATGAGAATAATCTCTCGGACTTTTTATTTTCATGTAAGATGTACCTTTATTGAATCACCCTCTATTTTTTGTAGCATAGTTAGTACCCCTACTAACTATGCTTTTTTTATAGGCGAAAGTCTCCCTACCATTTTTTTGAGTATTTCCCTAGATTCTGCCGACCACCATTGTCGAAGGGTCAATGCTCTATCTTCCTGAGAAACTACAGCTTCCCTAATTAATTTTGCCCTCAAACTTTTTTTCGTAGTCATCCATACAGACGATTGGAAAGAAAGATAATGTTTCATTTTTTTCTCAGCAGCAGCAAGTACTTCATCTTGATCCAAAATTTCATCTACAAGATTAGCAGCCAATGCTTCCACAGGTTCAAAAAGATAACCTTCCATCATGGCTTGATAAGCTTTTCCTTCTCCCATCCAAAAAGCATATAATGCCAAAATTCCACTAGGAATAACGATTCCTACAGGAACTTCATTTAGTCCAATCTTAAATCTAGATTGTTCTGCCATGATTCTATAATCAGAACAAATAGCCAAAATACATCCTCCAGCAGGGCTATGACCAGTAATCGCAGAAATCAATGGTTTTGGAAAACGAGCAAGATCTCCTATCATATCAATAAAGCCATCCCAAAAATTAGCCATTTCAGTTTCATTATAATGATACAGTTCGATCACATCCAATCCTACAGAGAAAAAATTTCTTTGTCCAGTAAGTATAACCCCCTGAATATTTGGATCATTTTCTACCTTTTTGAGTAGTGTTCTTATTTCAGCGACCATTTCTGCATTGATAGGATTCGACCGCCCTCTATTCATTTGGACAATCATATAATTGTCCTTTACTTCCGTTAAAAGTGTATTCATGATAATTATTACTTTATTTGACACAAAATAAAAAGATTTACCTTGATAGTTCCATAAAAAATCGTCAATTTTATAGAACGGTAAATATGTATCTGTTTCTTACGTTTATATAATGAAGGATTAAACCATATCCAATTCTTATAGTCAAAATATTTACCTCCTCCTTTTCTTAAAGACATATTTTCATAGAAGTAGTTTTTCAATAACTTCAGTACCAAACCAGCAGGAATGAAAACATATATTATACCTTTTATTTTTTTGACTACATTTTTATTGGGATGTATAGATAAGGAAACGATCTATCAAGATGAGCATATCGTTGAGGTAATAGATGGAAATGATCCTCCATTATATACTGGAGTTACTACTGTTCAATTACGCAATTATATCAATAAAATATACATAGATATCATAGGGCGTGAGCCTTTGGAATTAGAATTAATTTATGCTGAAAATTTATTGAGAGATAATAATCTAAGTGAAAATGCTATCAATCAGCTATTGAATGTCTTGATGAATTCTGACAATTACTACGATCGTTTCAATGATATTTATTTTGGTACGATATTGAATTCTACAGATAATTTAGAAATTGAATATATACTGGAATTATTAAATACACAGTTAGAAGTATCTATAGATCCTTTGGAACAATTATACTTTCAGAATGCTATAAATCGACTAGAGAAATTACTTAATGCAGCATCAGATTATCAAAATGAAATCATAGATTTGGGTGAGTATATTTCACGTATTCTTAATAATTCAATTTATGATGAAATCAATATGGGAACAGAAAATTTCGTTCTTTCTTGTTTTGAAAATCTATTCAAACGATTGCCTACGGAAGCAGAACTAGAAAGTGGAAAAAATATGGTCAATGGCCAGCCTGCTCAATTATTATTAAGTGATGGTGCAACGAAGGATCGATTCATAGAAATCATGACGACCAATGCAGAATTTTTTCAAGGGATGAGTATAGATATTTATAGACAATTATTAGCAAGAGATCCTTCTTCTCCAGAAATGGGAATAGCTACAATAGAACTAAATGAAGAAATCGTTGACTATAAAGGACTACAAAAACAAGTTATTAAAACAGAAGAATATACCGGATTTTAATAATTAAAAAAGCGATTCAAAATGAGAAATAAATACTTTTATTTTCTATTAATTATATCAATTACTTTTATTTTTTATTCTTGTAAAAAAGAAAAATATATCATTAATCAAGCTATAATTGATGATTATATTTTTGATGTAAATAGCGAACCAGTTTATCAATCCAACGCTGAAAAGAATAAACAAAAAAGTACAGAACAATATTTATCTATTATTTATTCTAATTTATTTCAGCAAAGTATTCCTCAAGAAGACTTGACAGATTTGACATTGATTAGTAGAGCGAATGGAGATAAACAAATGGTTGATGAGCTGATTATCAATAGTTTAATTAATAATCCAAGTGTTATTATTCCTACGAATGAACAAATGAGGGAAGATATAAATAGCTTTGTAGAAGATGTATATATTCGTTTTTTTCTAAGGAAACCAACAGCTTA
>JBNMOV010000107.1:0-12499 GCA_051275765.1 Maribacter sp.
ACAGCCTCTAAACAAAAGTGATAATATATTGAATTTTTATGGATGAATTAAATAACCCTCACATCATATTAGCTACAGCAGCAATAATTTCTGCAGCAGGAACAAAAATGATTTGTGCGATTAATGTCCCTATTAATCTAGCGACAACCATCCAGATAATAAATTTTCTAAATACAACTTCACTACATTTCCCTATGACGACATCATCTGTAAGTCCAGACAAATAAGGATCGATAAAAATGAACATTAAAATAGTCGCACTACCATTAATGACGGATGTTAAAGTACTGGATGTTGCTCTTAAATCTGGATTGAGATAACCAGCATATAGTGATGCTAAAACGCCAACAGTCAAGATAGATACTGCCAGAATATTCATGAAGAATATCTTTTTAGGAATATCTTGAAATTTGATTAACTCGCTCACATTCTTTTTATCAGGAATTTTTAAGCTATCTCTAAATTGGATGATTCCTGATTTTGAGAATCCATGTATTAATAATTTAGGAATAGATTTATGTATGCTGAATTGATGGACAGATTTTGAAAGAACTCGTTGGAAAGTAGGAATCAATACACCACCAATAATAGTGGCAAGCGTAGCTGCGAGCAGAATAAATCTAAAATCAGATAAATCTCCTTTCAAGCCTTCCTTTATATTTTTTTCTACTTGACTGGCTAATAAGGGAGCTTGAAATCCATTGGCAGTCCTAGAAATTAGCACCATGACATTAAATAGAGCAAAGGAAATAGCAATTCGCTTAGTTCTTATTCCTACTATTCTTACAGAATAAGATAGTGTGCTGATTAAATGAATAATGAAAGTAAGTGCGAAAACAATTAGGATTTGCGTAGTCATTTTTTTCTTTTTCCTATCAATTTTTTTTCCAAAAAGAAGGTGTAAATAAAATAAGGATAGTAAATAATTCCAACCTTCCCAACAACATTAAAAAGACGAGTATCCATTTTCCCGCTAAAGGAACGCCAGCAAAATTATCCATAGGTCCTAATTGTCCAATGGATGGACCTACATTTCCTAAGGATGTAGCCACTGATCCAATAGCAGTCAACAAAGGATTTTCAAAATCTGCCAATATGATTGCCATTAGGATAGAACCAGCAATGAAGAGAAATAAATACAATAACAAAAACACCAGAATATGTGTAATAATCTGTGGTGCAATCACTTTCTTATCCATCTTGACTCTAATGATAGCCTTAGGGTGCAGTAATCTTTTGAGTTCGAGAGATGAATTCTTGAAGATGACTAAATGACGAATGATTTTGATACCACCACTAGTAGAACCAGCACAAGCTCCTACGAATAATAAAATAAAGAATAACAATGTGAGAGCAGGACTCCAAGCTGTATAGTCAGCAGAAATGAATCCTGTAGTGGTAATGACAGAAATGATTTGGAACGCTACATCTCTGAATGATTTTTCAAAGGAATTATCAGTTAATTGAAAGACGAAAAAAGTAACAGTCGTAATGAGGGTTAATACCAGAAAAAGATAGGTTTTGAATTCATCACTACCCCATACTTTTTTGAAATTACCTTTCAGGCTGAAATAAATAATAGTATAATTGATACCTCCTATAAACATGAATAGAATGATAGGATACTGAACGAAAGGACTATCAAAATGTGCAATACTGTCATTTTTGGTAGAAAATCCTCCTGTCGCCATAGTCGTAAGAGCATGGTTGATAGCATCGTAGAATGTCATTCCTGCAAACGAGAGAATGACGGTCAGCGAAGCAGTCAATCCAAGATAAATGAACCAAAGTCTTTTTGCAGTTTCTTTTATTCGGGGATGTATCTTATCAGAAGTAGGGCCTGGTGCTTCTGCTACGAATAATTCTACGCCACCTATTCCTAATAAAGGAAATAAGGCAACAGTCAACACGATAATACCCATTCCACCAAGCCATTGTGTGAGACTTCTCCAAAATAGGATGCCTTTAGGAACTGCTTCAATATCGTTGAGAACGGTCGCTCCAGTAGTCGTAAGTCCCGATACACTCTCGAAAAATGAATTAGTCATACTTGGAAGCACACCACTAAATAAATAGGGTAGAGTACTAAATAAAGAGACCATTACCCAACCCAAGGCCACGATAAGAAAACCTTCCCTTTTGCTTATTCTTTTATCTGATTTTTTACTGATGAACCAGACCGTTGTTCCTATGGACATACACATAAAAGCGGAAGCAAGGATAGCTTTCGCATCTCCATCTCCATAATAAATGGAAAAAGGTAATGCTGTACACATGAATCCGCCTAGCATGACCAACAATGCTCCAATTACATTGGCAACTATTCCTATATTAATCACTATTTGAAAATTTCTTCTATTTTATGAATGGCATCGGGTAATGCTAGAATAATGACTTTGTCGTTGATTTCAAAATAAGAATCCTCTTTTGGAGTGAAACTTTTTTCTCCTCTGATTACACCAGCAATGATGCAACTTTTTGGAAAATGTAATTTACAGATAGGATGGTTGAGTAATCTGTTTTTCTTATGCACCTCAAATTCAATAATCTCTGCATCTACTCCATGCAAACTAGCGATGGCTTCTATTTTTCCCTTTCTTACAAAACGGAATATATTATTGGCAGCTAATAGTTTTTTATTGATAATAGTATCAATTCCTATATTCTGTGAAATGTGGACATAGTTGGCATTTTCTACCAAAGCAATGGTTTTGTACACGCCGCACTCCTCTGCCATTAGACTGGTAATGATATTTGTTTCTGAATTAGGCGTAAGAGCGATGAACGCATCCATCTGTTCTAGTCCTTCTTCTTTCAGCGTATCTATATCTCCTGGATCTGCATGAATGACGAGGCTATTATCTAGCAGCTCTACGAACCTTTTTCCTTTTTCCTCATTGGACAATACTATTTTGACTGCATATTTGCCTTCCAGTTGCTGTGCTGTTCTCAAGGCAAGTAATGTTCCGCCAATAATCATCACATTCTTAATAGGCTTCAATTGCTTACCTACAAATTTCATGGTCTTTTCCAAAGAATTACTTTGGGTAGATATATATAGGTGATCGCCTTTATGCAACATCGTATTTCCTCTAGGAATAATGGTCTGATGCTCTCTCAAAAGGGCAATTCCCCTAAAGGCAAAATCTTTGGTAAGTTTATCTACTTGATTAATCGTATGGTTAATCAAGGGGCAGGTGGTATCCAAAGTGAAACCTACTATGGATATTTTTCCATTCTCAAATTCAAATAAATCGGTAAATGAAGCTCTTTGCAGTAATCTTTCTATCTCTGCTGCTGCAAGTTTTTGTGGAGAGATGAGGATATCCACACCCATTTGCATGAACCGTTCCTTATTCCGTTTTTCCATATGCTCTGCACTGGAAATCCTAGCAATGGTTTTTTTAGCTCCCAATTGTTTGGCAAGTATAGCTGCTAGAATATTAATTTTCTCAGAAGAAGTAACAGCGATAAAAAGCCCCGTTTTTTTAAGATTGAGTTGTTCAAGGAGATTAAAGGAAGTCGCATCTCCTTGAATAGTCATGACATCTAGATGTCGCCCCACTTGAGTCAGTACCACTTCATTGGTGTCAATAAGAGTAATATCTTGGTTCTCTTTTGATAACAATTTTGCAAGGTGGAAACCTACAGCTCCTGCACCTGCTATCACTATTTTCATTGAAGCATATTTTGTTACACACTTTAAACGCTACAAAAGTATGACTTTTCAGCGTATTTAATTTAGCTAATGTATTAATTTATCCTGCTGCCAATAAACCTACTAATTTATACTGTCCATCCATTTTAGCAAAGTATAGAAATAACCCTGATCCATATTCTACTCCTTCCATTATGATTGTTTCTGACCAATATATTTCTCTGTATTCTGGATAACCTTCTTCTGGATATTCACTGAGCGTAATATCTGTGGCTTTGCTATTGGTGATGACTTCTTTGAGCTCTGCTGTAAGAAAATCGGAGATCTCTCCCTTAAATCCTTTCTGTCTCATCCTATCTCCAAAATGAGTGAGTGATGCTAATGTTTCTGTATCGTCATTGGCTACTGCTATTTGGAATTTTGACCAAAAATCCTCCCATGTTCCATTTTCTATGGAAGGAGATGGAGTAGAAATTTCTGCATCTGTTTGACTGGAAGTATCCAGAGAACTATCAGATGAAGTAGGTGTACAGGATAAAAAAACGGATAATCCTAATAGGATAAAGAAGTGCTTTGAATATTTCATACCCTTAATGTAATAAACTTGCGATCAAGATGACAAGAATTATAATTAATAATAAATATAATTTTCGATCCTCTTTATTTATTTGTTTCTTAATTGCATTATTGTTAAAGTATCGACATCTACTTCTGATATGTTTTTTAATTTCTGAAAAATGACTGAGTTCTGCTTTGTTGAGAGAAAAATGACTGCCATCTTTTTTCTTAATGATAACACCCCTAAAATAACCTTTGGCAAAACCTAGTGTGCTATTGCTGCTATCGTCTATATAATGCCCATTGATTTCTTTGAAAAAGGTAACCTTATTTCCCAATATGCTCTTTCTGATGAACCTATCATTATACACTTCTAGCTTCCTACTTATCCTAATGATAAATAGTATGGAAAGTCCCGCAAAAATAATGGCATTACAAAGATCCAATACGCTATCCAAGGAACTAAAGTAGTCTGGATGTATGTTGATAATATGGAAGATACTGATAGCTGTACAACATAATAATCCCGCTATATAAACTAGTAAGGTTTCTGCAGGTATAGTAGATGTAATAGTAATTTTATCCGTCATGGTAATATTATGATTTTTGTATAAAACAGTAGTTTTATGTAATGGCTTTCTTTAATGAGTTCCTGTCTGCATTATCTCTATTGTCGTTCTTTCAATGTTTAAAATGTTGATTTTTATGTGATTGTATGTATTTTTTGAAAAAATTAAGGATTTTAAAGAAACTTTTAACATGAACTTGACGTAAAGTACAAAAAGGAACAAAAAAAATAAAAAACTGGTGTAAGCACCAAAACGAACTAAACTATAGTTTATGATGGGATCTTTTTAAGCTACTTTTCGTTTCAAAAATGCTCACTATGCTAAGGCATAACTCCGCTTTTTGTACCTCGATTAACTTAAAAATATCCTCACCATAACTCTACATATAATTTTGTTTTGATACTTAAAAGAAATTGAATCAAATTAAGGGCCTGTTTGATAATCAGATTTTGGAAATAAAACAAGTATTTTTTTGATGATGCAAGGTATGAAAACCATTAGTAGAACTACTGAGAAGTAGAAATAAAACATCATTAAAAAAGCATTTTTAACCAAAAGGACTGAATGGAAATATAGTCCTAGTAAGATAGGGTTATAGCGGGGAATGCCTAAATTTTATTTTCCAATTTTTTTTTTGATATGAGAGTAATTAAATAAGAGCTTGTTTCAACAAGCTCTACATCTGTCCTTGATAGGATACCAGAATATCTGTTTTCTGGTTTTAACGAATGCTCCTTTACGAGCAAGGAGCATTCGTCTTATTTTACCTAGATTATAATTAGGCCGTTTCATATCATACAAAAGTAGCAGTAAGCACTATGATAGCACCTTTGTGAAAGTAAAGGGTGATATGGTTCATTATATACACCTTTTTTATATCGAATTTAGTGAAGAATAAAGTTGTGCGACTTAGTTCTAATCTAAACAAATGTAATAGAGCACTAATACCCTCTAATATCATATTTTATGAAAAATATATTAAGAATCACGATCATCTTTGGTCTTCTAGGATGTATGACTATCGCGAGTTATTCGCAGGTAGCGAAAGTAACTGGGATGACTACAGAGGAGAATAATTTAGGAAAAGTAAAGAACGTCAATGTGACGGTATATGATGTGGCTACTAATGAAGTCATTGCAAATACGATATCCAACAATGACGGAAAATTCAGCATCAGCGTAAAGGCAGGAGCCAAGTATCGTCTAGTAGCTGAAAAAGAATCCTTTTTCTATTTGGAGAAGGAAGTCATTGCCAAAGAAGGTTTGGATTCCATCCAATTTGTGATGGAGCGTAAGCCAGGTTATAGTTTTGATGTGAGTATCATCTCTGCTGAACGCATACAAGGAACTGCTCGTATGGAAAATCTCGTTGGAGCAAGAATCGAAGTGTATAATAATACTCGCCGCAGGCAGGAACTTTCGTTGAGGGATCATCCTATTTCTAGTTTCAAATTCAATTTTGAGGAAGGGAATCACTATACCATTATGGTAAGAAAAAAAGGTTATTTGACTAAGCGTATCGAAGCTTATATCAATATCAAAGGCTGTATCCTTTGTTTCGATGGAATGGGAATGGTGCGTCCTAATGTAGTAGATGTACTCGCCAATGAAAACCAGTTGGGCTCTTTTTTAGGTACATTAGAAATGGAACCTGTATCGATCAATAAGACCTTTACGATTGAGGATTTATATTATGATTATAATAAATTCAATATCAGACCAGATGCTGCACAGGTATTGGATAATGTATTGACTGTATTGATGGATAATCCGGCTATTCAGCTGGAGATGGGATCGCATACAGATGCTAGAGGCAGTGATGGGTACAATATGTCATTGTCTGATAAGCGTGCGAAATCTGCTATGGAGTACTTGATTAGCAAAGGAATAAGTCATAACTTATTGACATGGAAGGGCTATGGAGAATCCACTATCATCAATGAATGTACTAATGGAATAAAATGTAGTGACGCCAGACACGAGAGAAACCGCCGCACAGAATTAAAGATCGTCGGAATTTTAGACGAAGATCCTTTAGATAAGAAAACCTTGAAACAAATCATCGAAAATGATTCACGTATGGCTCCTACGCCATTTCGTGAGAACCCGTTTTTGGATAATTGATATTATTCAGCATACGCCAGATTTTAATCTGCGGACTGAAGTTTAAATCTTATTAATCATCATCATCATCATAAACATCATTATGAAACAGACACTAATCATTATAAGCCTTTTGCTGTGCACTGTTTTTATGGTAGATGCACAGGAGGAGAAGGAGAATGTCATTAAGGACACTTACATGGACAAGATGAATGGTCAAACGACAGTCATCATAAAAGACTCCACCACTACTGATTTGGACATACTAGACCAACTGGATATGGATAACTATACCGTAGGTCAGGAAGTTCGCATCACAGAAGATATGATTACCGAAATGAATCGCCGTGCACGGATGGAAAGATTGATAAAGGAAGAAAAAAGAAAACTGGCTGTCCCTGGTATACCAAAAGTGCCGTCGCCAGATAAATTTACTGCCAAAGGTGGCGAAGATATGGAACCAGAGGTCATCGATATAGGTGTGACTACGCCTAGCACACAGATGGAAGCTGCAGCTGAGGAAAATGCTGGTGAAATGATCCAGGTTTTGGAAGAAGGTAGAGAAGGGGAAGAAGGAGAGGAAATATTCATTCGTAAAAACCCTGCTCCTGTTAAGTTCTTAGAATTACAAAAGACGCCTAAATATCAAGAAAAACTGAGAAAACTACAGGCACAAGGTGTTAAGATTTTCGTTTAACACGATGTCGAAATAGTTTTGGAAATGTAAAGCAGTCACGCCGTAGGCGTGACTGCTTTTTTATTCGCTTCTTATACCATTTCTTCTAGTCGCTGTGCGGGTCTGGAAAAGAATAGGACGATTTCCTTAGTCGAACCGCTATGAGTGATTTCTGAGGTAGAAACGAGATTCCATCCTATTGCTCCTAAATGGTTTGTAGCATCTTCTATTTCGCTTTCTGAGACCAATTTAGTTAACATCATATTTTTAAAAGGCTTTATTTTGACTATCTTGAATTCGTATGGCTGCATGTATGTTAGTTTTTATTGAATGGTAAGATACGGGATTTATTAAAAGGATTGGATGATGAAATAAAAATGGTTATTTTTAATGGATAAAATTACTCAAAACATAAACTCATGCCGCAATTAAAATCCATTTTATGCTTATTTCTAGTACTAATTTTATTTGCTTGTAATAATGATGAGGGTAACAAGAAACATAAGGCTTACTGTGATTGTATAGGTAAGGATTACTCAGATTTATATTCTCTTTTAAGAATTCAGAAATCACATTTTTTTCATTTAGAAGGAGATTCTTTGGATAGGATGAATCTAAGGATGTTACAGGCGTATAAATCTGGATTGAGGAATGAACTATCAAGTAAATTTGAAAGAGGAAATGATGATGTTTGTGAATTAATTTCAGATAGTATATTCTTGTCATGGGTAGATAAGGTGTATAGTCCCAATATTAGCCTTAGCCATGATAGGTTGGATGAAATAGTATTGGATACTTTTATGGCAAATGATATTCGTGGGGTTTATCATGAATGTATTAAAGAGGTATATGGAGGTGATGAATTTGCAGATATTTATTTGGATATGTTTGAACATGATAATTCAGGGAATGATTTCATATTAGGTATTTTAAAGAACAAGTATAAAGAGGATATAATTAGACCTAACAAAGGATCCCTAATAGATATTATATTGATAAATGAAGTTTTTCTAAGGGTTTTTATTTCTGAATTTGGAAAGCGATGTGATTTTAATGTGATGGATTATTTTATGGCTAAACCTAGTGCTCCAGATGCTTACGAACTTTTTTCTAGATGGCTTAAACAGGATAGTGAACCAAGTGTTTCAGAATAAATAACGAATAAGTCATAAGATACATTTACAACAAAAATATATAAATGAATAACTACAAATTAAATAATAACAACAATAAAAAATACACCAAAAATAATATTCTAAGAAAATATTTTATTCCTACTTTTAATAAAATAATTAATCATAATCTAAATGCTTCTAGTCTTGATTATTTTTCTTTGGATTATGAGAAAGAAAATAAACCTGTCATTATTATTGTAGCAGGTGGTGCTTATTTGGGAAGGGATAAATATAAAGAAGGAGTTGAAGCTGCAGCATATTTTATGGAAATAGGATTTGCTGTTTTTATTCTCAATTATAGTGTATCACCTTATACGTTTCCATTACCTATTTTAGATGGAATAAATTCAGTGAATTTTATAAGAGAAAAAGCAGATTATTTTAAAATTAATCCTAATAAAATAGGAATGATTGGGTTTTCTGCGGGAGGACATTTAGTGAGTAATGTCTCATCAGGAATAGCAGTTGATGGAATTAAAACGAAATTAAATTTTCAGATTCTTAGTTATCCTTTAATTGATATTGCTAGAAATTCGATAAGGATGGAATTCGTTAAAAAAATTGTTTATGATAAAGGGAAATATAATGAATGTTTAGATACATCAAAATTAGTAGGAAAAAATACACCAGCTACTTTTATATGGCATTCTAAAAAAGATATAATCGTACCATATGATCATAGTTTGAAATACATCGAATCTTTAGAAAAAAGGAATATTGAATATTTATCTAGAATTTATCCAGATGGTAACCATGGAATTGGCTTAGGATTTAAAAATAAAAAAAGCCATCCTCTAATTTCAAATTGGTCGAATGAATGTAGAGAATGGCTTCAATTAATAAATATTATTCAATAATATTTATTCTGGATGATAAGTCTTCCCTATTGCCTTTATTTTTACTACATCCAATTCCACTGTTTTCGTCTGCATATTTACATACATTTCAGTTTGGTCAGTGCTATGCGGATGTCCTTTTTTATTACTGTTTCCAAAAGCATTAATCGTTTCCATCGATTCTAAACCATCTTTTCCATATTTGGCATACATGATAAAAGAATCCCCTCCTTTCAATTCTAATTTATTCTTTTTATAGGTTTTGAATTGTGCAGCAGCAAGCGTACTAATATTGCCATACATCGGAAATTCAACGCCATATCTTACCGCTTTTTGGATTTTACCTAGCTCCACTTCCAGCGTTCCATAATGCTTCATCATGAATTTCCCTGCCTTCAAAAATGCTTCAATCATGACTTCTTCTGGCACATCTTGTTCTACATTTCCAAAATTATCTACAACATAGACCGCTATATTTTTAATAGATAGCGAGATGATACTAGCCTGTTTATTATCTATGGTGAAAGCTCCGTTCCATTTATCAAATACCTTTTTTACAGCACTCAATTCTGGATGTTTACTCAAAATTTTGGGAATATCATTACAATTCATACAGTTTCTGAATGACATTTTATTCTTATCTATGGTTACGCTCTCCCTTATTTTCCTAACTTCCTCAAAACTGATTTCATCATAGGTTTTTATCATATTCATAAAACTATTGGCTCGTATCGTATTGCTCGTCGGAATACCAAAACTCTTAGGATAATCTTCTAGTTTAATATTTTCTTCAGGAGCAGTCATCTTCAAAGGCGTATTATTACAATTATATAAATAGCCACAATTCGGATTTTTTAATTGAATCATTTTATCCAGTGGATACATATTTTTCGTATCCCAATTATTAGCTGACGTGTTTCCTGTCAATACTTTAGACCAATCATAAGATTCATCTCTCATAGGATGATTATTAGGACTGATGTGCCATATATTATTTTCTTTGTCAGCATAAGTAATTGTTTGAAGCGGTATTCCTTGGATTTCTAGAGCTGTTTTGAATTCATCTATATTAGTAGCCAATCCCATTTTATACCATTGTTCAGCTGCTTTTAGATTCACAAAAGAATTACTTTTATAGGAATAATATTTGCTTTTCTTTTTGAACGTAGGTCCATATTCACTCCAATAATATTTTTTCCTCACGGGTATCGTCATGAAACCTACTTTGACTTTAAGCTTGGCTTTCTTTTGTTCTAATGTTAGCCATTCGCCATCATATTTATAAAGATTCTTTTTGCTAGGATGCATTTCTAATTCATAGATATCAGAGCAATTCTGATAATTAGTCGTATGCGTCCAACCCAAATGCCTATTGCTACCAATTACAGGAAAGACTCCGCCTCCAGAAAAAGTAACACCATAAAATTCATATCCTTCTTCAGAATGGACACTCACTTCCCAAAAATTAGCAAATTCATTGATAGGCTGATGAGGATTTCCAATCAAGTAAGTCTTACCATCTGTAGTGATATTTTTATTAAATGCCATAGCATTAGAACCTCTTCCTATATCATCCAATTCGCCATAATCATATTTCTTGGATAGCAATTTTCCTAATTCCATAATAGAGCTATGAGTAAGAAGGAAATTAAGGGTATAACTCCCCAATATTTGTTTTGGAGATATAGGAAAAAACTTCTTTAATTCTACTTCTTTAGGGTGAGTGGCTGCATATTTATTGATAGCTTCTGCATAAGTTCTCAATAAATTATCCATCTCTGGACTAATATCTCGTTCGTATTGACGATCTACATATGCTGCAATTTCAAAAGATTGATAGATAAAATCTAAGGCTGCACCACTTTTTCCTCTCAACCTGCCAGCCTTATTTTTTGTAGCAGCAAAATTGACTTGCATCATATTAAAATTGTCTTCACACTGTGTCCAGGCGATACCATAAATAGCTTCTGCATCTGTTTTTGTGAAAATATGGGGTACGCCATATTCATCTCTGATAATATCGATGTTATCAACATTGATATGAACATCTACTTGTGAGAATAATGAAGTTGAAATAAAAGAAAGGAGGAAAAAACTAAAAATAAATCTAGACATGAATGATCGAATTGTATTTGATGAATAATGCCTGCAAGATATATTTACTTATAGTTGAAAGATTTGACGCAGGTTAAATAATGAAACCTGGAAGAAAATAATTATAATTTTCCAGCTCTTACTCGACTTAAAGTTCCTAATGCCATTCTCAAATAAGAAGCAATGTAAGTAAGTGGAATTCTTTGAATAACCTTAGGACGGGTTTCACATAATTGTTCATATCTTTTTCTGGAAGAAAGGATTCGCAATATTTTTTCTCTTTGGTATAAAGCTGCCATATCTTTACTGAGCATGGTCGCTATGGCTATATAATAACGTGGGTACTTACTCATGAAATGAATAAAAGAATCATACGATACAGTGAGTAAATGGCAATCTTCTAATGCTTGTGCAGATTCATTTGTTGGATTAGGATGAATAAAATTATTGAATTCTCCTATCGTGTTATTTTCAAAAGCGAATTCTAGCGTGTGTTCTTGTCCATTTTCATCATTATAAAATGCTCTTATCGCACCTTTAACAATAAAAGCCATGTGTCTGGATAAATTACCTTCTCTATGGATAATTTCATTTTTTTTAAAATACTTATAGATAGCGATTTGGGATAATGCTTCCCTTTCTTCCTCCCTTACTTTAATATAGGAAGATAAGAATTTAATTAAATAAGAAATATCAAACAGTTCGTTTTCTTTCATTTTTCTATTTCATTCTTTGAATAAGGACCTATTCCCTAAACCTCAATAAAAAAACGTTCCTTCTCTTTCGAATGTGGCCCAATGCGACGATAAAGTCTAATAGCTCTCGTATTA
>JBNMOV010000108.1:0-12468 GCA_051275765.1 Maribacter sp.
CCCTATCCCGATGCGAAAAGTAGGAAGCCTCTGCATAGATGGCCACAGGATGTCCCTATAAAGGGAAAGCCAGAATTCAGTGCTAGAAGATTAGAGGACTATGCGAAATGGCTAAAAGAAACAGATATACCCAAACTATGCTTTTACGTAACACCCGGTGTTGGATTTCAAGCACCAGATCTTGAAATAGTTCAAAACGAATTTAAAAATACAACTATAATTAAACTAGGAGAAGGGCTGCATTTCCTCCAAGAAGATTATCCACATGAAATTGGCGAAGGAATCTCTAAATGGTATGAGAAAATTAATTGATAGTATTATAGATTATGGAATACCTAAACACAACAACGTGTAAAAATAAGAGCGTTTTAATCCGCTACTATTCTTATACTTATCGTTGTGATACATAAAATAACGACCAAATCCTACGTTCAGAAATTTAGATTTTGAATCAGAAAGGCTAAAAACTACACGATTATCCAAATTCTATTCGACAGTATTAACTTGACTGACTAATTAGTGTCACTTAGGAAAGAGCTGATTCTATGATTGAAAATCCTCAGTTCGGAGAACTGACCATAACTGCTAGCGTTTGAATGAAATAATAACTAAAATGTCTACACAAAAGACAAAACTGTAATACTTCGCTCACTTTAGTTTTGTAAACTGAGCCAGTTATACACTAGCTAACACATCGACGTAGATAAAATCTACGCCTAACGAAGAGTATGGATGATAACAAATACAGAAAAGGTCTTCCTATTAATAGGAAGACCTTTTTGTTAGTAAGGTTTGGTTTTATCTAGTCAAGAAAACTTGGCCAAATATCTATCATAAATTAGGATAAAGAAGTTTCATCATTCCTTGCGGCTCGAATTTTTTCCATTCATCCTCAGCTTGTTGTAATCTTTCAGCAATACAATAAAGTACAGTAGGATTATGACCTAATCCACTATGACTTCCTGCTACTTGTACATTTTGAGCCATAGAATTTTCCTCTGCTTCCATACAATGTTGCCAATTCACTATGCCATCATTTTTACTATACAAAGCCGTAATAGGAACAGGTGGAGTAATAGCCATATCCTTGATCAATACATCTTCTATATCAACGCCATTAGGACCATGTAATAAATCATAGAACCATCGACCATTATTTTCTCCTAATATATCTCTGAAAGGAGAACCTAATGTAATGACCTGTCTGATTAATTCAGGTTTCAATCTTGCTACTTCTCTCGCAAACACACCTCCTAGACTCCAACCTACGATACTCACCTTCTGACCATATTCTTCATGAATTTGCTCCACTCTAGTAAGCATTCTATAAGCATATTCTGGTCGTCCTAGATTAACGCCCAAATTCCATGTCTGAGGTTCATAACCCAAATCCTTCAAAAAACTCCTCAAGATATAAGTGACTCTATCGCTCGTCATGAAGCCTGGAGCTACTAAAACTGGATGACCATCTCCCTTTGGAAGATTTCTCAACATCTTACGAGTAGCAGCATATAACCCCAATCCTATGGCAGCCCTTCCTCCTTCCGTTAGAAAAAGAAGTTTTGAAGGAGCTTTAATAGGAGTGTTTCCTGTAAAGTCATTAATACTAGGACTAATAGTCATTGTATTTTATTTTATTTAAAAATATTGGGCAATATTATATAGATTCAAATGGTCGCTAAAGTCTATTTCACAGCCATGATTTCTTCCACAGCTTCTTTCAGGTCATTATAGGCTATTCTGAGCGAATCAGTAAACAGATCCATATCTTCCAGTGCATTTTTATCTGCAGTTATACTAAGAGAAATTTTTCCTGCATAACTAAAGATGATGATGAATACACCCAATCCATCCATTACAGCACCTAATCCATACAGTCGCTGTAATTTATATCCATTCATATATAATGGAATAGGAGGTCCAGGAACATTAGTCATGATAAGATTGAAAAATGGGCTGTGCATTTTGGACAATCCCATTTTTAAATACAATCGACCAGCCATTGCTGCTACTTCAGAAGGAACGAATTCCATAATCTGATCTGCTGGCAATGCTTGGCTATAGGCCTTGGATGCACGAGTATGTTTCCTAAGTGATTCTAGCCTTTTGATAGGGTTTACCTCATTGGTTGCCATATCGAAAAGCATTGCTGAAATTTGATTACCGCCATCTGATGATTCGCCATCTTTTCTTACAGAAACAGGAGCTAAACCAACAAGATTTTTAATAGGTAATCTACCATGCTTGATCATGTATTTTCTCAATCCTCCAGCACAAACACTCAGAATCACATCATTTACAGTGGCTCCATCCACTGCATTTTTAATAAATTTGATTTCCTTCAAAGGAATATCTATCGCTCCAAATATCTTTTTTCCAGACATAGAAACATTCATGAATGTCTTAGGTGCTGCCATAGGTAATGGCGGCGGCTTCATCAATCCATGTCCGATTTCTTTTTTG
Source organism: Maribacter sp. (assembly GCA_051275765.1). Taxonomy (GTDB): domain Bacteria; phylum Bacteroidota; class Bacteroidia; order Chitinophagales; family Saprospiraceae; genus JAHDCE01. The sequence goes on from JBNMOV010000108.1 coordinate 2,464, forward strand.
AAATCTTTTTGTTTTGCAGCAGTATCCTTAATGAGGTTAAAGAATTTTCTAGGCTTACTGAATCGTTTGCCATAACTCTCTGTCAACAATCCAGCTTTATTAGGTAGTTTTTTAGGATTCCAAGCTTCTTTTGGTGGAGGTGGTAAAAATGGTTCTTCCGTCATACTGAATAGAGAAGCCATAATTTCTACACCCGATTTTCCATCAATAGCAGCATGGTGCACCTGTACCAAAAGAGCAAAAGCATCTTCTGATAAACCGTCCATTTTTAAACCTGTCATAAAGGTAGCCTTCCAAAGTGGTTTGGAACGATCCATCGGTTTTTCATACCCTTCTGCAGCTGCTTCTACCAATTCCTTTCTACCTCCAGGGGCGTCCAATTCCTTAACCTCAAAATGGTTTTCAAGGTTAAAATTAGGATCATCTACCCAAAAAGGATTACCCATATCAAAAGGCATTTCTAGTAGCCTTTGTCTAAAAATATGTGATAGGTGCACCCGTTCTTCAAAAAAGTTTTTGAAGCTACTTACATCAAGAGGTTTGCCTGGTGAGTCAAATATATATAGTCCTCCTATGTGCATCGGGTTTTTTTCCGATTCCAAAAAAAGAAACATGGCATCTTGCCCAGATAACTGCCTCATAAAATTTTGTTTAGAAAACAGGCTTAAAGTAAAAGTATGTTTAAATTTTTCTTGTTTGATTTTTAAACATGCTTTAAGAATTATTATTGGTAATTCATCCTGCTCCGTGAAATAAAATAAAGAACGTGTGGTACAAAAATGATTTGCTAAAAGTTTTACGTCTTAGAGACAGACGAGTATTCTAAAATTATACCGAATTGGAATCGAAATAACTTAGTGTATAGTTTATGTAATGCAAAAATACTGCTAATCATGCAATTATGCTAATTTAAGTTGCGTAAAACTCAACAGAGGCTAGACATTAGATGCTAGATATTAGATTGTTAATTAATTTCATACTAAAACCAATTACAACATACTTGATCTAAGGCCTAAAATTTAGTATCTAAGATCTGTTGGGTTTTACGCAACTTGAATTAACTATATTTGCAACATATTTTTTGAAAGTAATTTGAAATGAAAAAGATAGAACATATTGGTATCGCTGTAAAGGATTTGAAGAAGAGTAATGCCTTATTTAAATCATTATTTGGAACAGGACATTATAAGATAGAAGAAGTCGCTTCTGAATTTGTAAATACCTCCTTTTTTCAAGTTGGACCTAATAAGATTGAGTTATTGGAAGCCACATCAGATGATAGTGCGATTGCCAAATATTTGGAAAAAAGAGGAGAAGGTATACACCATATTGCCTTCGACGTGGAAGATATTTATGTAGAGATGGAACGTTTGGAGAAAGAAGGATTCAGATTACTGAATAAAGAGCCTAAGCGTGGTGCAGATAATAAACTCGTCTGCTTCATTCATCCTAAAAGTGCGAATGGCGTATTGATAGAGCTGTGTCAAGAAATCAAAGAAGAAGAAAAATAATCAATGGAACCATGGATATATCCTATAGCAATTATAGGGGGATTTGCAGCAGGATTCATTAATACCCTAGCAGGTAATGGTTCTGCCATTACACTCACTATTCTCATGGAATTAATGGGTTTGTCACCTAATATTGCTAATGCTACAAACAGGGTAGGGATTTTTTTTCAATCTATGGTTTCTACCAAGGTTTTTCATGATGAAGGTAAGATAGAATGGACGTCAAGCTTACCTTATATCATAGCTGTTTTTTTAGGAGCTATGGTGGGATTATGGTTGGCAGTAACTATAGAAGGCAAAGACTTTAAGATGGTTTATGGCACGCTGATGGTGGTCATGTTCTTTGTTGTTTTAGTGAAGCCAAAAAGATGGATTCAACCATCAGAAGGTAAGTCAAAACTTCCTTTTCCCGTATTGTTATTAGGTTTTTTCCTGTTAGGAATTTATGGCGGATTTATACAGATGGGAATGGGAATCATGTTTTTAGCATTCACTGTATTGATTGGTAAATTTGATATTATTCGTGCTAATGCTTTAAAGATAATATGTGTAGGATCTTATACAGGTGTAGTTCTTTTCTTCTTTGCTTGGAATGGTTTAGTGAATTGGAAAGCTGGCGGACTTATCGCTATAGGTCAGGTATTAGGAGCGTTGATTTGTTCCAAATTTGCTGCTACACATCCGCTTGCTAATGTAGTGGCACATCGAGTATTGGTGGCTGTGGTATTGTTTGCTATTGTGAAGATTTTCTTTTTTTAAAAAGTATTTGAATTGATGTTTTCGCTTGTGATGAATTTGTCCTAGAGGGACAAACGGGTTATAGAAAATGTAATTAAAAAACGAATAGCGTTCCTTAGGAACAGCCTGTTGGCATTATAAATAGGCTGTTCCTAAGGAACGCTATTTTATTCTATGATTGATTTCTATAAACAGATTGTCCCTCGGGGACAAATGATTATTTGCGTAACTTTTAATATTGCATCATCTTTGACATCCGTTTTCAACCCCAGGCCAAAAGAGAATAAATCCTAAGCTGCAAAAACCCGAGTCTTACTAATAAAATACCTCAATGCAATGAAACTCACCGCTACTATAGCCAATAAATAACCAGCCGTTTCCCACTCCATTAATATCGTTTTTCCAATAAGAAATAAGATACCATACGTCATGATGATAGCTGAAATCCAGCAAAGAATTAAGTATAATAAATTATTTTTAGGTGCAGCAGTATTTTCAGATATACCTCCCACTATCATTTGATAATTATCAGGATAAGTACTCCAAGCTCCATCTGGTCTTACTTTATTATAGAAATGTTGTAGTGTTTCATCTTTCGTAGGACGAGTAATGAAAGTCACTACAATCCAAACGATAGTCGTAAATAACACTGTCGCAGGAAATGCAATTTCAAATTCTGTTCCTAATGAATAGAAAATCGCTGTAGGAATAAACGGAGCTACCATAGCTGATAATTCACTCCAAGCATTGATTCTCCACCAGTACCATCTAAGTATTAATACTAACCCTAATCCTGCTCCAGCTTGCATGATGAATCCCCATGCTCCAGAAATGGAATCAACGAATGTACTCACAACTAATCCTAATATCATTAATAATAAAGTCGTAATTCTAGAAGCGAAAACAAGCCCTTTCTGATCAGCATTTGGAGCTATGAATCGCTTATATAAATCATTCACGACATAACTCGCTCCCCAATTCAACTGCGTAGAAATGGTACTCATATAGGCTGCAAAAAAGGAAATTAATAATAATCCTTTCAATCCATCAGGAAGGAAATCACGCATAGCCATCACATATCCTTGCTTGACATCTGCAGTGCCTTGTAGCTCTGGATAAAGGATAATCGTACATAATCCCACGATAATCCAAGGCCAAGGGCGAAGACAATAATGAGCGATTTGGAAGAATAAAGTCGCATATACAGAATCTCTGGCAGAACGAGTACTCATCATTCGTTGAGCGATGTATCCACCACCACCTGGTTCTGCTCCCGGATACCAACTTGCCCACCATTGAACAGCAGCATAAGAAAGGAATGCTCCTATGGATAAACCCAAAGTTTTTCCTACACTTTCTCCATCACTAAATGATGGAAAGAAATTCAAAGAACCTTCTGGAAGCTGTTCTTTCATACCAGCTATTCCACCGATTTCGTCAGAATTTACAACTAATACAGCCAAAATGATAGTACCTATCATCGCCATAGCAAACTGAATTACATCAGTAATCGCTACACCTAAAAGCCCAGACATGGACGAATAAATCGCCGTCCAAAGCATAGCTGCAGCTGTAAGTACAAGCGAAGCTTTCACCATTCCACCAAACCAATAGACATCTCCTAATCCAAAAAACACTTCTAAAAGTGTCATTAAAGCCACGTTGACCCAGCCAATGATGACGACATTCATGAAGATTCCTAGATAGATGGCTTTTCCTCCTCTTAGGATTTTGGCGGGAGTACCGCTGTATCTGAGTTCGGAAAGTTCGACTTCCGTCAGGACTCCAGAGTTTCTCCAAAGTCTAGCGAAGAAAAAAGTAGTTAGCATACCTCCGGCAAGAAAACTCCACCAGAGCCAGTTACCAGAAATACCGCTTTTTCCTACAAGTTCTGTTACGGCAAGTGGTGTATCTGCTGCAAAAGTGGTAGCAACCATAGATATCCCTGCGATATACCAAGGCAAATTCCTACCTCCTAAAAAGAAATTCTCTAAACTTTTTCCAGCTTTTTTAGTGTAAGAAAGTCCTACTCCTACGATAAGTAGGAAAAAACCGATTATGATAATCCAATCCAAAGTGGATAATGACATTTCGCCCATTGGTCTGTGTTTCGATGTTGATAATTGCCGTTAAGTTAGTGAAAAGATGCGTTTTATGAACTAGAAATTGAGATTCAAATCTAAATTCAGTTTTTTTGATGATCTTTGGATGTATAAAACGGTTGTTTTTTGAAAAGAATCATCATTTATATATCGATTGTATTACTCCCTTTTATCATAATGGTAATAGTGAATACTGCTATGGGAATATCTTATCATGGATATGAAAAAGAACAGTGTACTAGATATTGTCATGATAGAAGTTGCCAACATTCGACGATAACAAAAGAAGAAAATGTGGATAACTATCCCATCATTGCTTCTGCTGAAAAATTGTATTATGCTAATATTCGATTATTGCATCATAATGGATTAGGACTGTCTTATGCTCAAGCGAATATTCTCATTTATGTTATTTTGATTCCTTTGTTTTCTGCCTTATTACTCTGGGGCATAATTAGAAAAAGAAATGAATGATTTGATTTCAAAATTATATTGGTACTGTACGGATTTTTGTATCAATGCTGCTAATTTGCTAGGGATTTCCTATGTGGAATTCAATTTTATATTGTTCCTTGTCGTCTTCCCTTTAGTGTTTTTTGTTTTGTTATTGATGAATATCTATCGTTATTTTTTGAAACGGTTTATTGTAAGATGAAACGTTTTGTGATGTTGTAATTTGCTGTTGGATATTTGGCGTTGTAGATTTTGTTTGGCAAGACGCAAGGTATTGCGTCTCTACGTATTATTTTCCCTACCTTGCAATCATGGATTTTCGTTCTACTATAAAAGGCTTTAAGGCATATATGAAATTGGAACGTTCTTTTTCTGTTCATTCAGTGAAGGGCTACATTTCTGATATTAAAAAGCTCGTACAATTTCTTGCGATTAAAGAATGGGATTTATCTCCTAATGAAATTAAGCTAGAGCATCTTCGTGAGTTTGTTTATTATTTGAATGATTTAGGATTGGGTGCTGCGAGTCAAGCACGCATCATTTCTGGTATTAAGGCGTATTATAAATACTTGGTGATAGAAGATTTATTGGAAATCGATCCTTCTGAATTATTGGAATCTCCAAAACTGATGAGAAAAATTCCTGCTGTATTAAGTGTAGCAGAAGTGAATGATTTTTTAGTTGGTTTTGATATGAGTACTGTTCATGGCAGACGAAATCGAGCGATGTTTGAAGTGATGTATGCCTGTGGATTGAGAGTGAGCGAATTGATTACATTGAAATTGCCTGACCTTTTTCTCAATGACGGATTTATCAGAGTTATTGGTAAAAATGATAAACAACGCCTTATTCCAATAGGGGAAGAAGCGGTTAAACAATTACAATCCTATCTCGAAGAAAGAAAACTCTACAAAAAAATAGTAGATAAGACTATCGTTTTTTTGAATAAACGAGGAAAGAAACTGTCCAGAATTATGGTGTTTCATATCGTGAAAGAAATCGCTGCACAAGTAGGTATTGAAAAAAATGTTTCTCCTCATACGTTTAGGCATTCATTTGCTACACATCTAGTAGAAGGTGGTGCGGATTTGAAAGCTGTGCAAGATATGTTAGGACATGAATCTATTACGACGACAGAAATTTATACGCATCTGGATAAGGAATATCTGAAGGATGTGATTTTTACTTATCATCCTCGGAACACGTTTGGGAAGAAAGTTGGCTAGTTGATTGAAAGTAAAAAACTAAACTTTCAATCAACATAATTAACCAATCAACTTAGGGATGAGAAATAAATAAACGCTACCACTTATACCGCAGGATTTTTGTTTGCTAATAAGGCGAAAAACGCAGACATAGCCGTAGCTATGGCGAGTATTTTCAACGAAGTTAGCCAACAAAAAGGCAAGTTAGAATGTAGCGTTTATTTGTTTTTCGTCCCTAAATCACTCAAACGGCACAATCTTCTCATAATACTTCGAAGAATAACCACCCCAAATCCCTAATCCACCTTCGATATTAGAAGTAATTCTAGTATAGGACGAAAATGGACCTTGATTAGAAGCATTGAATTCCAATGTACTCCAAAACTGAAAATGAGCTTCATCTATTGCACACCATTTGAACGTGATGGTATCGCCTTCTAGGTAATAGCCATATATTTCTGGATCGATTTCTTCCGTACGAGCTTGTGCTTTAGGAATAGGAAATTCAAAATTCTGTTCTCCATCAAAGATCTTATCATCTGTTACAGATTGTAAACCAGGTAATAATCCCTCTTGATTGACTCCTGTGAAATAACGATAGAAATTCTTAACCCCTGGAGGATCTGAAAAGGTACCTAACATTTCTTGTAAAGTATCATTATCTGGATTGGGTATCGGCTCGAAATAAATAGAATCTATACTAGGCAATACAGGAATAGTCGTAGTTGCTGTAATAGATGTTCCTTCAGCTTCTACACTCAAATCATAAGACCTATTTTCTTCGCCAAACATAGAAAAGGACAAATCTGTATAAACACAAAAATTCAAGCCTAAACTATCTGAACTTGTTCCTAGAAACCCAGCTAATAATTCCTGCTGTTCTGGAGTCAAATCATTCAGACAAATTTCTGTCAATGAAACGGTTTGGTCGCCATTAGAAACATTAATCTCTGCATTATGGATGAATAACTCGTCAAAATCATCTAAACTCAGACTAGAAAAATAAGGCTGACTTCTCGTCAGTATTACATAAGGAGGCGTAGGTTCATCGCCAGCTTCTATATATCCTTCTACTACGACTTCTTCCACATATTCACTGCCATCTGGCGTAAATTGCGTTTCACAAGCATATAAGCTTAGTAGAAAGGAAGCAGCTATGATGTATTTTTTCATGATGTGTTAGTTGATTGGTTACCCCCCCTTAAAGGGGACTTATAGGGTGGAACTAATTTACTTTTTTTTCTTCTGCTTCCATTTGAAATTCCAACTTACGGAAGGGATCACAGGAAATAAGGAAACCTTGAATGCACTGATTTGTGCTTCGCCTGTGGCGACATTGGTTTCAGGTACATAATAGATGAAATAAACATTTCTTCTATTGTAAGCATTGTAGACAGAAAATGTCCATGATTGATCTATTTTCTTGTTGGGCTTATTGGGTTTTGGAGTAAGGGTGGCGGATAAATCTAAGCGATGATAAGCATCAATTCTTCCTTGATTCCTTACTCCATATTCTGGTACGAAGTTTCCTTCAATAAAATAAAAACTCTTCACTCTCGTAAAAGCATTTCCAGTACCATAAACAAATACAGCTCCAAAATTCCACTTGTCATTCAGTTCATAATTAGCGACCACAGAAAGATCGTGCCTTCTGTCGTAGATGGCAGGATAAGGATTTCCATTATTGATATCATCAAATCTTCGCTGTGTTTTGGAAAGTGTATAGCCAATCCATCCAGTAAGATTGCCTTTCTTTTTATTTATAAAAAATTCTACACCATAAGAACTACCTTCTCCAAATACAAAATTATCTTCCACATCCTCACTAGGTTGATTCACATAACTCTCTTGGAAATCTATCTGGTTTTGTAAATTTTTATAATACAATTCCACAGATGTTTCAAACATATTATCCTTGAAATTTTTGAAATAACCTAAGGCATACTGTTGTGCTCGTTGTGGCTTGATTAATTCTGAACTAGGTACCCAAATATCACTTGGCAAAGTAGAAGTAGAACTAGACACCAAGTGTAAATACTGGTTTGTTTGTGCCACACCTGCCTTGATAGACGAATTATCTTTGAAGGAATACTTGGCTGAAATTCTAGGCTCTGGACCTACGTAGGTTTTGACTGCTTCTCCTCTCCCGAATTGGTCGCCATCTATCTTAGAAGTATAAGGTCCTATTTGTGTGAATGAAGATAATCTGAAACCTATATTTATGGTCAGATCATCTGTTACTTTCCAATCATCTAATACATAAATACCTAATTCATGTGCTAATTTAGGATCGAATGCTAATTCAAATTCCGTATCGCCAGAACTAGCTGTTAAATTTTGAGGTGTCAATTTATGATGTGTGTAATTAACACCAAATTTCATCTCATGTTTAGGATGGGGATAATAATCAAAATCCACTTTTCCGTTCCAATCTCGAATCCCAGATACGACTTTCGCAGCGAACTGATCCTGACTGAATTTGATTTCAAAATCATATTTATTATAAATCGCAGATACATTCATGAATAGCTTATCGCTAAATAAATGATTCCAACGAACAGTCGTCGTCAGATTGCCATAAGGAATATTGAGATTGAAATCACGAGCAGCTGTTTTGAAATTCAAGACATCATCCCCCCAATAAGTACTCACGAAAATCCGATCCTTATCAGAGAATTTATAATTGAATTTTCCATTGACATCATAAAAATAATAATTCGTTCCTGCTGCATCTGTAGTATTGATCAGTGGCTGAGCCAGATCGAAAGCATATGTCCTACGTCCAGACAACATGAACGAACTCTTATCTTTCACGATAGGTCCTTGCACAGACAATCTTGAAGCAATCAGCCCTAATCCACCTTCTATTTGGTAGCCTTTATTGTTACCATCTTTCATTTGTACATCCACCACAGATGACAGTCGACCACCATAATTGGCAGGCATACTTCCTTTGATAAGGGTCGTGTTTTTTACGACATCTGGATTGAAAACAGAGAAAAATCCGAGTAAATGTCCAGTATTATAAACCACTGCTTCATCTAATAACACGAGATTTTGGTCAGGTCCACCACCACGCACATAAAATCCGCTGTTCCCTTCGCCTGCGGATTGTACACCAGGAAGTAATTGTATTGCTTTGAAAATATCCACTTCACCTAGCAAGGTGGGGAGTTTCTTGATTTGTTCGATGTCCAATTCTACCGTTCCCATGCGGGTACTTTGCTCATTTTGATCGGGAGCATCTGCATAGACCACGACTGCTTCTATTTCCACACCCACGCCCATATCTACATTGATACGAGTGTCCTCATTTAGTGTGATTTTCATTTCCTTATCTGTATATCCTAGATAAGAAAATACCAAAGTATATTCGCCAGATTCCATCGTCAAGGAATAAAAACCATAGATATTTGAATTCGTTCCTTGAGTAGGGTTTTCCTTGATATACACATTGGCTTCGAGCAAATCCTCTCCAGATTCGATGTCCCTGATGTAGCCACTAATGGTGTATTTGTTTTGTGAAAAAATAGCTGTCGCTAATAGGCAAAAAACTAGGGTTAGCAGGATGCTGTTGAATTTCATGTCTTGTTGTGATGATTTTACTTCCGTATAACGTCTGTAAGAGGATTTCGTTAATGAGAAAGGGCTGTTTTTTGTACGGTTTTTTGATTGTATGGAATTTGTTTTAGGTGAGGAGAGTATAATTAGAAAAGGAAAAAATCAACAATGGAAGGCAAATTACATATTAAAAATTGGAGTTATACAAATTCAACCAATTCTTAATATCCATCTTATCGAAGAGGAATTAAGCCTATTACTTGAAATTTACAAAGAGGAGGATAAGTGAAACGAATTCAATAACCTGAGCCATTATGCTTGTTCTTTTTCCTTCTAAAAAACACAAAAAATAGTTCCGTAGCTACGGCTATGCAACGATTTTTTGAATTCTTTAGAAGAAAAAATCACTACCCCATTCTGGCTCAATTTATTAAA
>JBNMOV010000109.1:0-12456 GCA_051275765.1 Maribacter sp.
TAGAAATTCAATTCTCTGGGGAAGGAGCATATGTAGTATGTGCCACTGCTACAGGTCTGGATGGAACAACATGTTCTACTTGTGTGGATATATTTATAGAAGAATATATCGCACCTCCTTGCGAAGCAGGATTCTGGTATTATCAAGATCCAGCCACAGGCGACTATTATGTAGAAGGCTATACCAATTATGGACAATCTCCATTTACTTATGAATGGACGATTGCAGATTTAGGTGTAGTGATTTCTACGGAGCAATCCTTCTCAATAGATTCTATAGATGGAGTACTTCCAGTCACGCTTTGCCTTACTGTAACAGATGTTAATGGCATGTCTTGCGAATATTGTCAGCCACTGGATGATAGCACAGTCATCTTTCCACCAGATCCATCTGATGGTTGTTTTGATTGGAATATTATAGACTTAGAAGGAGATTGTCCTGAAGTATCTGAGCCAGTTTGTGGTTGCGATGGCGTAACTTATGAAAACAGTTGCATCGCAGAACAATGCTTTGGAATAATAGAATATACTGTTGGACCATGTCCAGGTTACACAGATTCAGGCTTTCCTACAGGTTCAGAAGTTTGTACAGCAGAGTTCTTTTACTATGGACAGCCTAATGGTGCAGAAGGAGTAGATTTATTCTTCTTTGGATTTGGTAATAATGCTGATGATTTTGTTTGGGAGCTAGGAGATGGTACAACAAGTACAGGGCCAGATGCATTTCTTACAGTAGATGATATTAACACTGTTTCGACATATACAATTTGTATGACTACAGTATCTTTCTGGGATAGTTGTTCTGCGACTATTTGCGAAACCATCGTGTTGGATGCAGATCCTAATGGATGGATAGAAGGCTTTGTCTTCGATAATAGTGATGGAATTGGAGGAAACGGCGAAGGCGGTTTGGTAGAGCGAGTAATGAATAGTGATGGAGAGCCATTGCCAAGTGCATCAGTGACTTTAGAAGATTGGTATGGTAATGTAATCGCATCTACTACAACAGATGTAGACGGTAAGTTCAGATTTGAAGAGCTGTACTTTGGAGATTATCATATCCATATCAATATAGAAGGAGCTGAACATGTTCCTTATTTAGTAACGCTAGATCCCGTCAGACAGTTTGAAGGAGATGTTAATTTTGAATTGACTCCTAATGGCGATGTAGTATCAGGAATAGGAGATGTTGATTTTGCGAATAGTATTTCACTATCTCCTAATCCTACTCGTAATGATGTGATGTTGTCATTAGACATCGTTAAGAATACAGAATTGAATATTTCTATAACAGACATGACAGGTAGAACGATCGCTCGTTCTGTGGAGCAAGTCAGTCAAGGAACATTCACGAAGCAATTGGATTTGACAAATTTTGCTTCTGGAATTTATCTGATAAGTATCCAGTCTGGAGATAGTATCATTACAGAAAAGATAGTTAAGAATTAGTAGTAGTTAAAGATTGATAGGAGTTTGTTTTTTAGATGAATTCAAGATTCATAACAAACTCTTAGAGATTTGATATTTGAAAATAGGAAAGCTGACTTCACACGAAGTTGGCTTTTCTATTTTTGTATAATCTGCAATAACCAATTTTTATCTGTCAATGGAGAAGTATTCTCTATTTGTTCTTTTAATTGGAATTTATTGTTTTGATCTTTAATGATCTTATTGAGGCATTTAGTGAAATTGAGATAAATTTCTCTATTGTCTTCAGAGATTAATTTATTCCTTTTTAAATAAGTCTGAAATGAATTGAGCAAGGACTCTAGAGCATCATATTCGTCAGTTTCATAGTAGATTTTTAATAATAATTTTTTAGCACCTAAGATGTAGTAAATGTCAGAATAATCTACATTATTAAGGTGTCGTATGGATTTGTTGAGATCTTTTTTCTTATAAAATAATTCAGCCATGCTATAATGGTAGGCATCTGTTCTAAATTTAGGCTTTAGTCTTATTTTATTGAGTTCAACAAATGAGGCTGTTTCATCAAATTTTTCTAATCGTAGGCCTATTTTTATGACATTTTTGAAAGTCCAGGGAGAAATGAAACCGTCCTCAAGCAGTAGTTCTGATTCGATTCCTTTTTGATACATCCCATAAAGCTCCAGCAAATAATAATCAGTATTCTTATTTTTTACTAATTGCGTGATGCAGTAATTAATCAAGTAATAATATATCTCCTTGAGTTCTTCTTTTTCAAATGTTTGCTGATATTCATTGAGGAGTTTTTTTACTTCAGAAAAAAACACTTCGTTTTCTTCTGTCATCAATTGGTATAGATTAAAATAGAGATGGATGGCAGGATAATTGGAGAAATCATTGCGATTCAATAATTGAATGATTTCAGAAGGTAATTGTGTATTATTTCCGGATATGAATTTATTATTATTTAAAATATGGCAAGTATACTTCAGTTTATTAGCCAGATAATAAATGTCCAAAGTCTGTGTAAGCTGCTCTAAGTGAAGATTATTCTTTCTCACCTTTTTTTTGTCGAAATGTTCTGCTGCTACATTTTTTAATAGGAACGCTCTGTAATAAAAATTAGAATCCCTTTTCAGTGAATTCTCCTGAAGTGCCTGTGCTTTATTATAAATAAAATTATAATTCTTGTCCAATCCCCTTTTTACATAGGCATTCATTAAATGATACTCTTGTATCATCGCCCTAGATTCGGTTTCCTTGAGAGAGATATATCGTTCTGCGAGTTTTAGCAATAGATTAGAAAGGTATTTATACTTCTTCTCCTCAAATGCCAGCTTAGGATATACTTTTTTCATGATAAAATGCCGTCCTATCTTGTGCTGGTCAAAATCTGGTGAGGCTTTCTTCAGAACTTCATACATCAGGATAACCTCCTTTTTTTTATTGAAAAAAGGGGAGTACAAAAACTTGGAAAATTCTCTAAATTCTTGGCTAGAAAACGATTGTAGAAGTAAGATTATCTTGCTGTTGAGCATACCTTAGCGTTTGTTAGGAGTTTGATTTTTAAATTACTAACAAACTCTTAGACTAAATATTAGATTTGTAACTAATAAATGTGCTAAAAATAACAACTTTATTTGTTTTAATAGTATTGATTATCAATTAATTATGTTTATTTATTCGATTATTTTCACAACTAATAGGCAATATTGTCTTTGTTGCAGGAGCTACTTCATCGTACTTTTGATACAAGAATTCATATTTCAACCCAGTTTAGGTATGGTTAACAACATTATAAAAATAAACTTTATCGCAGTATTGCTGACTTTGCTCCCACTCATCGTGTTGGGGCAAGTGAATGATGAGACGATTGTTTGGCCAGGAGATGTTAATAATAATGGAGTAGTAAATCACGTAGACGTACTTTATATAGGAGCAGCTTATGGATTCGCAGGAGAAGCAAGAGATACTGTTACTATCCAATGGGATAGTGCAGCTGTTCCTGATAGTTGGGGCATGGCATTCCAAAATAATGGGCTAAGCGTAGCTTTTGCAGATTGTGATGGAAATGGAGTGGTGGAAGATGCGGACTTAGCTGCCATAGGAGTTAATTATGGCTTAGAACACGATCTCCTTTTGTCTGATTCTTTTCCTCAAGATGTCGGACTTAGTGATACCGAATTATTCTTCAATACAGGAGGTGATAATCCCGTTGCGATGCCAGGGAGTGTAGTGTCGATTCTTGTCGACTTAGGGACACAAAATATTCCTGTAGATAATTTTTATGGATTAGCATTTACAATAGAAGTTAATACGAATTACATTGATATGCAATCCCTCATCTTTGATTTTGAGAGCTCATGGATGGATCCTCTGAATGAAACCTTAATTACTTATCAAAGAAGGAATGATTCTACATTAGATGTTGTGTTGAGTCGCCGTTCTATGACGACAGTATCAGGAGGAGGAACAGTAGGAATATTAAGTCTTATCATAGAAGGAGATGTGCCAGATTTTGCACCAAACATAGAAGTCCTAATCATAAAAGATGTTTATATAGTAGACGAGGAACTCAATCAGATTTACGTAACGGACGAGCAAAGCCTTTACCTTGATATTACTAGTCCTATCAGGGAGTTACCAAAGAATGAATTCTCTATCTATCCTAATCCAGTGTCAAAAGGAATTTGTACGATTAAAGGTCTGGAAAAGTATTCAGATGTAGAAGTAAGGCTACTAGATATAGCAGGAAGACAGATGAAAGTAGAGTTGATAGATAATAACCTACATGTAGGAAATCTTCCAACTGGCATATACTTTATCAATGTTAGTACTCCTCGAGGAGTACTAACAGAAAAGATATTTATTAAATAATTAATCAGGCATTATATTGCTGAATAAAATCGAATCCACATGAAAAAGTTATTCTCATTATTATTATTGCTCAGTTGCATTGGTTTTGTCAATGCACAGGCACAAGGGAGTTATGTCTACGGACAGGTGTCAGATGACAACGGTAATCCTGTAGCAAATGCTTATGGTTTTATAGAATATACAGACTGTGATACTACTCAGTTTGATACTTTGTATACAGACAATCAAGGTATTTATGAATACTTACTGATTGTAGGTTGTACTCAAGGAAGTGTTTATGTTACCTTCTCTTGCCCTAATTCAGGAGGAACGAGTACGGGACAAGGTTCTTATTTTCCAAACTCTCTAGAAGTTGAAATCAATCTAACGCTTGATTGTGGTACTGTTATTGGAAATCCATGCTCCGTTTCATTCTACCAAGGAGACTCACTAGGAATTCCAATTTTAGATGCATACGTTACAGGTGGAGTAGCTCCTTATGTTTACGAATGGACGGTAGATGGAAACGCAGTTGGTGGAGCTCAATATTTGGATATGGGTAGTTATTCAGATGAAACATACAATGTCTGCGTATCCGTATATGGAGCAAATGGTGTTGCATGTGAGTATTGTGAATATGTAACTATAGATGCAAGTAATAGCGAATGTTGGACAGGTTTTGGAGTAACAGATACCATTAATGATACATATGTTCTTGAAGCATGGGCTCAAGGATTAAGTGGAAGTTATGCTTACGAATGGATAATTACTTCTGATTCAGTAACGACTACTTATACAGGAAATACTGTTGATTTATCTAGTTTGGGAGATGGAACGTACTCTGTATGTGTAATAGCAGTAGGAGGAGATGGCGACGGTTGCGAATATTGTGAAGATATCACTATAGGTACGCCAGCATATTGTGGAGTGTCTTTCTACGAAGTAGATACATTAGGATACAGTCAACTTCAGGCAGTTACTACTGGAACTGCTACTTCTTACCAATACGAATGGTGGTTGAATGGTAATGTAATAGGATCTGATGATGAAATAGATTTATCCAATTATGCAGATGGAACTTACTATTTCTGTGTAGTAGCTTATGGTAATGATGGTTCTGTATGTGAATACTGTGCTTCTATCACTATTGGAAACGGAAACGGAGGAGATGAATGTTTGGATTGGAATGTAATAGACCTAGCAAATGCTCCTTGTACTATGGATTATAACCCGGTATGTGGATGTGATGGTATAGAATATACCAATGCTTGTATCGCATATTACTGCTTTGGTGTATTGGAATGGACAGATGGACCATGTAATTATACAGGAGGAGGAGATAATGGAAATACCAATGGTAATCCATTGGATAGCTTATGTGAAACTACAGCAGAATTCTTCTACTATGGAGACATGAATGCTGCTGGCGAATTTGATGTATTCTTCTTCGGATTCGGTGTGGATGCAGATGAGTACTCTTGGGATATGGGAGATGGATCATACTATGCAGGAGATATAGTAGAGCATACTTATAGCGTAGATGATAGCATTCAGGCATATACCATTTGCTTGACTACTTGGGCACTACAGGATTCTTGTACTGCTACGATCTGCGAAACTATCGTATTGGATGATACACCTAATGGTTATATAGGAGGAGAAGTAGTAGAAGGTGACGGAATAGGAGGAAGTGATGGCGAGGTAGAAAGATTATCTGGTACAGCAGGAGATCCTATAGCAGAAGTAACTGTTGAGTTGCAAGATCCTACAGGAGCAATTATTGCGACTACGACTACAGATGCACAAGGAAAGTATTCTTTCAGCGGTTTACAGTTTGGAGATTACTTCGTTCATGTGAATATAGATGGTGTATCTCATTCTCCTGACCATATCACATTGAATCCTGTTGTTCAAGGAGATAATAATATATCTTATGAAGTTACAGGCGAGCAAGTGGTATTAGGAATAGATGGCGTATCATTTGCATCAGGAATAGGCATGTCTCCTAATCCTACATCAGATAATATCAATATCTCTTTAATCCTACACGAAAGTGCAGATATCAATATAGTAGTAACAGATATTTTAGGAAAGACAGTTCGTCAAATAAATGATAACTATGACCAAGGTAACCAAACTATCAGATTAGATTTGGGAGGTTTGTCTAGCGGAATTTATATGGTAAGCTTACAATCAAATGGAGAAGTATATACTGAAAAAGTATTGAAGAAATAGTTTTCCTAGAACTAGTTAGTAGATTTGTAAATGTTAAGGAAACCTGCTCTTTTTAAAGAGTGGGTTTCCTTTTTTTTATCAATCCAACACCTTCTCTTTCTCCTTCTTTTTTCTTTGTTCCTTCCCAAATTTATTGACCTTATAATTTCTTTTTACACGTATGGCAGTAGATATTACTATCAATATAACCATGACCACAGACATTACCTTCATAACAACATTTTATCTCAATCTCTAATACTAAATTAACCAATTCCCAATCACTAACTCCCAACAACCGATCCGGGAAAAACTTTGATAGGTGAACCTTCTGCTACCATGATATTATAAGGTATCTGCAGATTTAGAAAAGACCAATTCTCTCCATAAAGAACACCAAAATCTACCTTCAGTCCGAAACGTTTCTCTAAAGGGTAAATCCTCCACACAGGATGCTCCACTTGATAATGCATCAACTGTCCTTTATGGTTAGTACCAAAACCCCATTCATGTTCCTTGAAAAAATGTTCTGTAGATCCTTCAGCAGGAGTATAAGGAGTATTTTCAGCAATGAATTTCCAAGAATGTTTCTGACCTCCCATCATCATTTCATAATCCATTATCCATTTCCCTTCTTTCAATACACTTTTCCCCTTCATAGGAATAGCATAATAAGGTTCATTATATACCTTATTAGCTACCAATGCAATCATATGCTTAGGCACCAATTCCTTTATAAAAACAACGCCACGTCTACTGTTACCATCCTTATCCATATGTCTCACATAAAACCTTAGATTCACCTCAGGGAAATTCATGTGAAAAGGAATAGGAATTCCCTTCACTCGAGTATTCAAAAACTCGAATGCTACAAAACTCACAAAAGCTTTGCCTTTATACAGATCTAGTTCCAAACCATCAGGCAGGTAAAGTTCTAATGCCAATGGATCTACAGCATAGGTAAGTAAAATTAGGTTTTTCCATTCAGCAGTCAAGAAAGGTTGCATAGGCAAATATTATTATTTAGACTTCTATCTGTGAGTATTCACAGATAGAAGTCCAACAAAGATAAAAATGCTAACTTTCTTTTTATGAAAGAAAAATAAAGTTCCAGGAAAGGAACACATGATAAGTGGGAGAATACAAAAATATAATGAGTAAGATAGTTTAAATTGCGTTTTACGTAACTTAAATTATCTTGAAATCTCAATATCTTGAAATCTCAATATCTTCTTAAATAGAAGTACTAATCTTGTCTTTGATAGACTGAATTAAAGTAGGAGAAACGGTTTTGCGCTGAAGGCGAGACTTAATAAACTCTTTAAAATTCTGTTCTTTGCTGAGAAGCTGAACGTATTGCGGGTTTAGTTGTATTTCTTGTAGTAACTCTCTCTCTTCCACTGTGTCTAATTCTCCATCTAGATAAAGGGTTACTCTCCTTGTTAGGTCTTTGAAACTGCTATTATTACCCATGATTCCTGAAATTTTATACTTTCTCAAGATTTCGAACGCCCAGGAAAAAAGGTAAAAGTAGCCAATCATTACCTGAGCGAAAAACCCCAAAATCAGCGGAATCTGCACCTGCTTTGGCAGGCGTTCCGAATGATGATGTAATGATATTTATCTGAAATAACTTCATGATATTTACTGCTTCTTTCCTTGCTTTTCTGATACGCCTAATCTTGTAGAACGTAAATTTGAAATAAAATAAGTACTGTATATAAAAAACATTCGGTACCAAGGCAGGGCTTAAACCCTCATACCTTAATACCGAATGATATAATTAAATTTTATCGTCTATATAGCCCAATGTTGCAGCATAAGCCTTTAGCTTTTCCTTTAACATATTTCTGGCTCTGTGCAATCTTGAACGAACAGTACCTATTGGCACATCCAAGATCTTTGAAATTTCTTCGTATTTGAAACCTTCCACATCACAAAGTAAAATCACTGTACGAAAAGGAATATCCAATGAATTGATGGCAATCGTGATCTCGTCACCCATCATATCTTGGAAAATCTCCTCCCGTAAATCCAAGTAACTACTATAGTTTGTGTCATTCTCTTCAGCATGGAAATTGATCACTTCCTCATAGTCTACCTGAGTAGGACGCTTCGTCTTCTTACGATATTGATTAATGAATGCATTCTTCAATATCTTGAACAACCAAGCCTTCGCATTTGTCCCTACTTCGTAACTGGAAATAAAGCGGTATGCTTTCATATAGGCTTCTTGTACCAAGTCATTTGCATCCGCCTCATTATAAGTAAGGTGGTACGCAAAGTTGTACAATGCATCGATTTGAGGCATCAATTCCTCCTCAAAAATCTTGTCCTTTATGCTCTTTTCCATAGTTACCATGATAATAGGCACATTTTATGAATATTGGAAAAATAAGTTGCTGTCTGTATTATTCTAGATAATATCTTGTCTCAACACCTCCAACTATGCCATTTCCTTTAAAGTTCCCTGAATTTCAGATTTATTCATAAAAATAGGAAAAGATGTGGAAAAGGGTGGGGGAAGTATGAATTAGGGTAGTTGATTTCATGAAAATTTGTAATAGATATAGAAGTTGTTTATTTTAGATGGGACTTAATTAGCAACTACCACTACAACACAATTTTAATATGAAAACAACTATTCACTTCGGCCCACTATTTATTCTAATAATTATTCCTTTTATCATTTTTGCTCAAAGTAACAATGTAATTAATATTGAAAATCCATCGTATGAAGGATTGCCAAAACATAGTACTATAGCTGAGGGCTGGGATTACTGTGGTTTTGAAGGAGAGTCTCCACCAGATATTCAGCCAGGTACTTTTGGTGTAAATAATCCTCCAAAAGATGGGAATTCATATGCAGGAATGGTTACAAGGAGTAATAATACTTTCGAAAATTTAAAAATAAACCTTCTTGAACCCACAAAAAAAGGGCAATGCTACGAATGGGTATTTTTTATGTCGCAATCTAAAGATTACAAAAGTATATCAAGGCTAACATTGGAAAATGAGATGTTCGTTTCTCCTGTAAATATTATTATTTATGGAGTGGATAAGGATGGTTGTGAGAATTCTGAAACACTAGCAAGATATGATAATATCTATCAGCAGGAGGAGTGGGCAAAAATAAAAGTACGATTCAAGACAGAAGAAGTATATGAATCTATCATGATTTCTGTACAGTCGAAAAATTCGAACAGACCAAAAAATGGTCATATTTTATTAGATTATTTTCATCCTATCATTGAATTAAATTGTGAAGAAGAAAATTCTCCTACTTACCACCTACCTATAAAAACAGACTTTTTATCATTTTTAGACACCTTGCTATCCAAAGAAGAAAAAGTAAAGCAGTTGGTCAATAAAATCGATTTTGATTTTTTGTATGAACACCTTTATTTGGAATATCAACTGTATAAAATTTCAAAAAAGGAATATAGATATGATAATCTATATCTAGATGAACTTATTCGCCTCTTTCCTAAAGACGCTGATGAAGAATTAGTATTGCTTTTAAAAATGAAAGAAAGTAAGAATTTGGATGCTCTCGAGAAACCTTCGGGTACTTTAAAAACAGAGAAAAACAAAAAAATGGATACTGTCAAGGATTTTTCGGTTTTTCCAGATAAAAGAGAAAGTAATAGGATTGCCACTATTAATTATATACAGAAATATATAGAACAAAGAAGTATAGAAAGTAATGTGAGGATATTAGAATGGAGTGAAGAAGATGAAAAAAATTACCAAAAGAATGAAATAGAATCGCCACACAAAGCAGTGAGTATTTTTATTAAAAAATAGTAGAACTTGGCCCGGTTACTAAAAGAAAAGAATGTACAGGACTCGAACCTATATCGCCGATTATGAGTCGGCATGTTTCCAATTACAACAACATTCTTCTCCGTTTCTTAATAATAGCGGAACGTCTGGGACTTGAATCACAGAACTCGTGAGTGACAGTCACGTATTTTTCCCTTAAACTAATATTCCTTTTTTCTTACCATTCATCTATTGTATAATCCTTCAATAGTTTTCTTATATGAATGATATTGTTTTCTAAGTGTTCTTTAATAGGATGCAAAATCCTAGCAGCGGAATCCACTGCATCCAAAGGAGGAATATATCCTACATCAAATTGCTTTTTCCTTAATGGCTCTATAGCTCCAGTCGAAACCCATCCTACATCCACACAATTCATATAAATACCATCATTAGCCAATGATTTGGCAGAGGTAAGTGTCATCATATTCAATGCCGCTTTGGTCATATTGGTATGTGGATGGAATTTGCTTTTATTTCTATCCCTAAACTGCCCTTCCGCCGAACTCACATTGATAATAAATTTATCTGAATAGTGAGATGCCTTAAAAGACTCATAAAGTCCTTGTATCAATAAATATGGCGAAATTTGATTAATCAAATTTACTTCCAATAATTCTTGTATAGGCACTTCTTCCAATTTAGAATTCCAACTCGTTTTAAGCCGAGTATCTATAGGCTGTCCAAAACGATTGAGTTCCATATCTTCTAAAGAGCCCTTCCAACTATCCAATAATTTATTTTCAGAAATAACAGGCGTTTTATTGGCAGTAAAACCTATATGCTTGATGCTATCAAGTAAATGCTGCTCTTTTTGCACTAAAGGAGCATAATAATCATCTGTATAACGAATCGTCTTGTGCAGCATTATTAATAAGAATATCTATCGAAGAATATTTATCAATATAATAAGCAATAAACTCAGACACAGCAGATAAGTTCCTTAAATCTAATCCATAAATATCTAATCTATCACTGAATTTATGATAATCCTTTTCTTTTTTGAAATTCTCTAATGCTAATGCAGGAAATCTGGTCGTCAAGATAAGGTTCGCATTAGAACGAAGCAGTTTCAATGCTGTCGCATAACCTACCTTAACTTTACCTCCAGTAAGAATCACATTTCGATTGGATAAATCTATTTCAAGAATTCGTTTCACTTACTATAATTAAACTCCGCACAGCTAGGACAAAGCCTATGATAATGTGAATGCAAAAGTTCATATGAATCATTACAAGTATAGCAATTACTTGGGATGTTCAGTTTCGTATAAGGTTGTTCTTTTGCCTTATCAGAATACAAAGAACGATTGCTTAGTGCATTAGTAGCTATGCTGCATTTTTTGAGATTGCCAATATCTTCATTCTTATTGAAAGGCTTATTTTGTTTTCTAAGTTGTTGCTTCGCTTTTTTATGAATTTTGGTAATCAATGTACCAAATAATTCATTGTCTGGATTGTCCAAAGGATTATCCTTGAGTAAGCTGTAAAACTTTAATACAAGTTTCCCAGTCTTTAGTGTTGATATTTGTTTTTGAATTTTGCAATGTATTTTATTAGTCTTGTACTTAGAACAGTTCTTTTGATAAAAAAATCCCTAGAGGAAATTATTGCTCTAAAAATAACCGTCATTCTCTGAATTATTATCAAAAAAAAGAGGGTTAAGATTTAAAATAAATAACTCTCGTTCTTTTACATATCCCAAAAAACAGCATTTTAATACTAAAAACCGCATATTTGCAGGCAGTAAAAACCGCTACTCTCGTATTGTAGTGGTATTATATAATAATAAACGAGTAATGATGATTAACATTACCCTACCAGATGGTTCAGTGAGACAGTATGAAACTGGAAGCACTTCACTGGATGTAGCCAGATCCATCAGCGAAGGATTGGCAAGAAATGTAATAGCAGCAAAAATAAATGGAGAAGTATGGGATGCCACACGCTCTATAGAAACTGATGCTACATTACAATTACTAACATTCAAGGATCAAGAAGGTAAAACCACATTTTGGCATTCAACAGCCCACTTGATGGCAGAAGCATTGGAAGCTTTATATCCTGGTGTGAAATTAGGAATTGGTCCATCTATAGAAAATGGTTTCTACTACGATATAGATTTAGGAGAAAG
>JBNMOV010000110.1:0-12309 GCA_051275765.1 Maribacter sp.
ATTTTTCCCTTCATTTGTCCTTATTAATTCTTAATTCCGCATCGGTAAAGATACGAATAGTCCTTTATTCAATGAATAATTATGATAAGTAAGCACGTTTATAGTATGTTCTGTCTCCTTTGATTAGCTGGGGGGTGTTAAATCAACAGGCTTTAAGATACAAAAAAATGCTTCTTCGTTCTTCTTATAATGCAATTATTCCAAGATATAGAAATTGTGATATGTTTTAAAGCAGAAATCAGCTAGTCTGAATATGGAAAATGATATATATTCCAAATAATTTTTCTGATTTACCTACTATAAAACATCCGTTAGTTTACTACAAACCCTACTCTATAACAAAACATTAAACTGTATGAAAGTTCAATATGGGCTATGTTTCTTTCTTTTCGTATTCTTTATCCCTTGCAAAACTAATGCCCAAATTTCAGCAGGAGTACATGCAGGGGTATCTATATTCAAAATAAGGAACTATATCGATGTTGAAATAGCACAACAAGAAACCAAAGTGCTGAAAAATTATGGCATATTCATAGGTCTTCCTATTGAAAAAGCCATATCTGAACATTTCTCATTTCAGATAGAGCCTTCTTTTATTAGGAAAGGAAACATATTTGTCATCGTACCAGAAGACGTTAATGCTTATGGTGACTATCTCAGGAAAAGATTAATTTTGGATTATATAGGTTCTGCCCTACTGATAAACAAAAGGTTTTCATTAGAAGGAAATCAAAGCATTAGGATAGGTACAGGAATAGATCTTTCTTTCTTATTGGCTGGTAAAACTGTGACATCTTGGTCGAACAAAGAAAACGAACAGGACTTGGCATGGAAATTCGGCAGAGATGATTATAAATGGAACAGATTAGATGCTGCTTGGCTTGGAGACATTTCTTTATTAACAGAAACTAAAGTTGGATATTTTGTAGTTGGATTTAGAGGAATGGTGGATATTATTCCTAATCATACTTTTAAAGGTAAACGACCTTCTGAACAAGCCAAAACATATAACTGGGGAATGATGATTTATAGTGGTTATATCATTCCTGACAGAGATGACGTGGCGCGAAAGATAAAAATATAAATTTTTCAATCCGTTTTAAGATATTTCTATAAAATAAAAAAGCTCCGCAAATGTGGAGCTTTTTCATTTTTGTTATATGGGAAAGTTGTTCCCAATTTTCATAAAAAATTGGAAAAATATCAGGGTAGGCACAATGCATAGTCAATGGGGTGCATTTGCATGTATCTGCTATAAAAGGGGAAGTAATCTTTAGGGTACTATAAGTTTAACGCAAGTACTTCAAAACTGTTACACTGTTTTTGATAAAGTTTTAGGTTTCCCTTAGAAATATTAGAAAGAAAAAATTATAAGTTATCTAGAGAATTATGTTTTTTGTTTCCGTCATTATCCATGTCTTGGTAAAGTGCTTCTTCTGAAATATATAATATTCCAAAAGATTTATCAGGATAAACCAGCATTACCCTGCGATCCTCAAATAGGTATGCTTCATAATTCCAGCCTATATTCTCTATATGATTTTGGATGGTTTTATTGGCCTGACCATTGTACCGCTCTATTCCTTTCTCGATATGTTTAGCTTGGACGAGCGTTTTTATCTTTTTGTGCTGCATCTCGCAAAAATAAGCAATATGTAGGATATTCGTTGGACGATTATTCAATTGTACTATATTAGTTTAGCAAATGTTTAATGCTACAACCTCATATATAATATTAAAATTCCTATTTTTTTACTAAAAATTGGGATAATTAAACGCAAATATTACAAATATATTTTTACTAAAATATCATTCAATCTATCAAGAAAATAGGGAGAAATTACAATAAAGCAAGTAGTTATATAAGTAACATCAATAGTAACATAACTATTTGACATTAAGCTTTTTTGCACATATGCTAATTATTATTTTCCTATTCTATTTCAATTAAAGTAGTAAACACTATTATTCTTATACATGATGATATTTAAATAAAAATTCTCTTTTCATTCTCAGTTTTCCTCTTTTTTCTGGGATTTTAAACATAAAATCTAATTGCCAAAACTAAGCTTTACTCCTACCTTTATAATATCGATAGGTTGTTACCTAGTTTTTTGTCGTCTTTTAGTAAGTATATGTTCTCATCGTACGATTTTTTTTAAATCTATGAAAGATACGAGAGAGTGTATATAGGGGAAATCGATCTTTTATATAGTTCGTTCAGGACGGGAGTGGGGATTCCCGTCCTCTTTTAATATTTTTTGAATGCTTTTAATAAACGAAAGGAACTTCAATCGAAGTTCCTTTCGTTTATTTTATAGTACTACCTTCTAATGATTGGCAAGTATAAAAAATTTTAGACCTTTTAGAATGGTTGTCCATCCTAAAAGGTCTAATTAATAATGTAATTCATAAATACTAATTAAATTGATAAAAAACTTTTGAATCCTCTACACGATATATAGCCAATAACCTTGCTGGTCGAAGCTTGCCATTTTTCATGACAACGTGGTGGCAATTCTATGTCTTAATCCAAAAGCAACAAACTGTTATTTTATTAATGTTAAGTTATTTTTATTATTGTTAAAATTAATAATTCAAATATAGGTTAAATTTCAATCAAATGAAAGTTTTTAAAATAAAAAACTGTTAAAGTTACAAACTTACGATTTAAATTTGCTTCATTTCTTCTCTTAGAGCGAAAGTTCGCTGCATTTTTTGGTATGTTTTATGAGCTTGTGGATAGCTCAAAGTTTGTTGTCCATCAGAAAATGCTTTCTCTGGAATCTGGTGAACTTCCATGATAACCCCGTCTGCACCAGCCATGATTCCTGCCAATGCCACTGGCTCTACAAAAGATCGAATTCCTATACCATGAGAAGGATCTGCAATAACTGGAAGATGTGTTTTTTCCTTCAACATCGCTATCGCATTCACATCGAAGCAATTTCTATACGCTCCTTCATAAGATCTGATACCTCTTTCGCATAGCATGACTTTTTCATTGCCATTAGAAAAGATATACTCTGCTGCTTGGAGCAATTCATCAATTGTTCCAGAAATACCTCTTTTTAATAAAATAGGCTTATCTATTTTTCCTAAAGCATCGAGAAGATTGAAATTTTGTGAATTTCTAGCACCTACTTGTAATATGTCCACATAAGGGAGCATATCTTCTATCTGCTCTGTCATCATGACTTCCGTGATAATTTTCAGTCCAGCTTCCTTAGCTTGTTCATGCCACATCTTCAATCCATCTATCCCCAATCCTCTGAAAGAATAAGGCGAGCTACGAGGTTTATATACACCTCCTCTCATGATTTTAATGCCATTATCCACCAAATGCTTTATCGTACTAGCAATCTGGTCTTCAGACTCAATAGAACAAGGACCAGCCATGATAGACAAATCTCCCGCACCTATCTGCACTCCATCACCTAAGTCAATCACAGAATCATTGACCTTCCATTTTTTCGACACCAATTTATAAGGATCACTTACCTTATGAATATCTCGAATCCCAGCCATCGTACCAATACTACGAATATCAAAATCAGACTTCCCCACAGCTATGATATAATCTCCAAATTGAGTATTTACCTCATTGCCCTTATATTTTATCTCTTGTAATCTTTCTTGCAATGATTCCTTCTGCTCTAAAGAAATCCCCTTTTCTAATTGAATAATCATATCACAATATATATTTTGATAAACACCCCCCTACAGCTGCGAAGCATCGCAGTTCACACTCCCTTTAACACTTCATCTGCATTCTTATTAGAATACACTTTCACACATTCTACCCTTCAAAAACCGCATCCCTCTTCTGCATATAAGCAGCCATTGCTTCAAAAATATCATTAGATAATAACATAGAAGCATTCCAAGCCACCATATAATTCAATGATTCATCCACAGAATGATCTCTCGTATAAAGCAATATTTCTTTCGTCCCTCTGATACAAAGCGGAGATTTAGACGCTATCTCTTTAGCCAATCCCATTACGCCTTCCATCATGCTTTCCTTATTTTCATAAGTTCTATTAGAGAAGCCAATTTCTTTCGCCTCTGCTCCATAAAATTTACGTCCAGTATAAGCTAGTTCAGCCATAATACCTGGAGCTATGATTTTAGGCATTCTTTGTAATGTACCAATATCCGCTACTAAGCCTAAGTTGATTTCTTGAATAGAAAAATAAGCATCTTTAGTAGCATATCTCATATCACAAGCAGAAACAATATCCACACCACCACCAATACAACAACCATGAATCGCAGCAATAACTGGTTTTTTACATTTTTCAATAGCTGTAATACAACCTTGTAAATGAATGATAAAATCTCTTATTTGCTCTCTTTTCCTAGCTTCACATTTCGCATCAAATTGACTTGCATTCATTAATAATTGCAAATCTATTCCTGCACAGAAATTCTTTCCTTCTCCAGATAATACAATAACCCTAGCATCCACATTTTTATGCAATGCCTCAAAAATCGCTTTCATTTCTATCCATGCTTCAGCATTTAGTGAGTTGGCTTTTTTTGGACGATTGAATGCTACATGAGCAATATTATTTTCTACACTTACCTTAAATTGCTTGTATTCTTCCATGATTTTTAATGTAGACTTAATTCTAAAAAATGCCCAAAGATAGGCAAAGCCATCGCTTATAGATTAAAAATGAACAAAAGAACCTTAATGTTCAACTAACAAACAGGAAACAAGCTACATAAAGCACATTAAATTCACTATTTTTGCAGGCTTAAAGAACTTTTCTAATCTATTTGTTGATTTAGTAAGTAATAAATCAATGCTGTTGCAATCTATTATGATTGGATTTGCAAAAAAATACAAGAATGAAAGTATCATACAACTGGCTCAAAGATTATCTAGATATTGATCTTCCTTGGGAAGAATTGAGCAAAATCCTAACAGATATAGGATTGGAAGTAGAAGGCGAAGAACAAACCGAAAGTGTAAAAGGCGGATTGAAAGGACTGGTAGTAGGTGAAGTAACTTTTAGAGATAAACATCCTAATGCTGATAAACTTTCTATCTCTCGTATAAATATAGGAGCAGAAGAAGAATTACATATTGTATGTGGTGCACCTAATTTAGCTGAAGGACAAAAAGTCGTCGTTGCTACTATTGGTACGATGCTTTATCCAAACGAAGGAGAGCCTTTCAAAATTAAGAAAGGAAAGATAAGAGGCGAAGTATCTGAAGGGATGATTTGTGCAGAGGATGAAATCGGTTTAGGTGCTTCTCACGATGGCATCATGGTTTTGCCCGCTGATACAGTAGTAGGAACACCAGCTAGCGAATTCTTCAAAGTAGAGAAGGATACTATTTTTGAAATAGGGCTTACGCCCAATAGATCTGATGCGACTTCACAATTAGGTGTAGCAAAAGATTTGGCAGCAGCATTAAAAATCAATAATGCACATTCAGGAAAAGTAAATGTTCCTGATGTTTCTGCTTTTAAGGTAGATAATCATGATTTACCAATAGAAGTTATTGTTGAGAATTCTGAAGCTTGTCCTAGATATGCAGGCGTATCCATAAAAGGAGTTACTATTAAAGAATCTCCAGAATGGTTAAAGAAAAGACTTCGCTCATTAGGTATAGCAACGAAAAACAATATAGTGGATATTACTAATTTCATTTTACATGAATTAGGACAGCCACTACACGCATTCGATGCAGATGAAATCGAAGGAGGAAAAGTGATCGTGAAGAATTTAGCCGATGGTAGCAAATTCACAACTTTGGATGAGATAGAAAGAAAGTTGAGCGAAGAAGATTTGATGATTTGTGATGGTGATTCTAATGGAATGTGTATCGCAGGTGTATTTGGTGGAACGAAATCTGGTGTAAAGGATTCTACAACTAATATTTTCCTAGAATCTGCTCATTTCAATGCGATTTCAATCAGAAGATCAAGTACTCGTCATCTACTAAGAACAGATGCTGCTAAATGCTACGAAAAAGGAAGTGATGCTAATATTTGCGTATTCGCATTAAAACGTGCAGCTTTATTAATACAAGAATTAGGAGGAGGAACAATCGCTTCTGAGATCACCGATATTTATCCTAATAAAGTAGCAAAAGCAACAGTAGAGGTAAAATTCTCACACGTCAATCGTTTGATAGGAGATGATTTAACGAAAGAAGAAGTGAGGAATATTTTATCTGCGATGGAAATCGAAATCCTAACAGAAGAAGGAGATGATTTCAAAGTAGCCATTCCTACCAATAAAGTAGATGTGACTCGTGAAGCAGATGTGATCGAAGAAATTCTACGTATCTATGGATTGAATAAAGTAGCGATTCCTCGTCAAGTAAAATCTGCATTGACTTATGGTTTACAACCAGATCCATTCAAAATAAGAAATATAGCTGGCGATTTATTAGCTGCTAATGGTTTCAATGAAATGATGGCGGTTTCTATTACAGAATCCAAATATTTCAAGGAGATATTGCCAATGGATGAATCGCAATTGATTTATATCAATAATACAGCGAATATGCATTTGGATGTGATGCGTCCAAGTATGTTATTTTCTGGATTAGAGGCGATTCAGCGTAACCAAAATAGACGCTCTACTGATTTGAGATTGTTCGAATTCGGACATACTTATCTCAAAGGAAAAGATGATTATATCGAAAGTGAACATTTGACACTTTTCATGACTGGACAAAGACATCCAGAAGGTTGGTTGAATAAAGATAAGCAGCAAGTAACTTTTTACTCGCTTAAATCTTATGTATTGAATTTGATGGAGCGCTTAGGATTAAACGGTTTCCAAGAATCTGATACAGATAGTGATGTCTTTGGTTTTGGAATGAAGTTCCACAGAGGACCACAAGTTTTAGTTGAATTAGGAAGAGTAAAAGGAAAATTATCCAAAGCGATGGATATTAAAAACCCTGTTTTCTATGCTGATTTCAACTGGGATTTGATTCTGAAAGCATTACGAAAGCATAAGATAGATTTCGTAGGATTGAATAAATTTCCAACGATGAGAAGGGATTTGGCTTTGGTATTGGATACTAAAGTGAAATTCAGCGAAGTACAAGCCATCGCTAAGAAAACAGGAAAAAAACTCTTACAATCTGTGAATCTTTTTGATGTATTCGAAGATCAAAGCAAGCTAGGAGAAGGCAAAAAATCTTACGCTATTTCAATGGTATTCGAAGATGCTAGCAAGACTTTGAAGGATAAAGATGTGGATAAAGTGATGAGTCAAATGATTCAGAATTTTGAGAAGAAGCTAGGAGCGATTATTAGAACATAACAATGACCAGTTAGCAATAAACAGTTACCAGTTTTTGTCAGATGCTACTATATTGGCTGTTGCTGAAATTAAAAATAATCATTTGATCTCAGCAATAGCCAATACAAAGGTTTACTGTTCACTGGTAACT
The DNA here is from genome assembly GCA_051275765.1 of Maribacter sp. Classification (GTDB taxonomy): domain Bacteria; phylum Bacteroidota; class Bacteroidia; order Chitinophagales; family Saprospiraceae; genus JAHDCE01. Next base: position 7,430 of record JBNMOV010000110.1, read on the forward strand.
GTTTACTGTTCTCTGATAACTGAAAAACATGAATTTAAACGATAAAATAGATCAGGTAAATTTGAAAGCTCGTCAATTGGGTTTAAAAATACAGCATTTACAAGACAGGAATGAGAAGCTAGTAGGAGAAACTCGAAATCTTCAGCACCAGCTCAATAATGCTATTAATATGATAGCAGATATGGAGGAAAGACTAGAAACTGCTGAAGCAGCTGTCAGTAAAAAGCAGTCATCCGATCCTAAGGAAGTCAAAGACATCAGAAAACAGATTGATGCTTCGATTGAGGATGTGGATAATGCCATCGAGTGGTTGAATAATGAGTAATTTGTAAAGTCAGGAAGATCAATAAGATTTCTTGAATAAAAAGGAACTACGATCTACTATGGCTATGGCGACAATGATAAAAATCTGATGACTATAAATTGAATTTATAGCAACACTACATTATCGATCAACCTAACAGGTCCCAAATGCACAGCAGTACAAGCCACAGCTGTTTCCAAACCTTCTATAGATGAAATAGGTTGCAAAGTAATGCCATCTGCTATTTCAAAATACTCTACCCCAAATTCTGGAATATCTAATGCTTCCAATGCTTCCTTTTTTATGGTAGCGATAGATTTTTTGCCTATTTTTTCCTTTGCAGCAAAAAGTGTTTTTGAAATGAGAGGAGCGATAGACCTTTCTTTTTCATTCAAACGCAGATTTCTGGAACTCATCGCCAAGCCATCTGTTTCTCTTACCGTTTTGCCCATCACTAATGCAGTTTTCGATTTTAACTGCCTCAATAATTCTCTCACCACACTAAACTGTTGATAATCTTTTTGCCCCATATACATCGCATCTGCTTCTATGATATTCAAGAAACGATTCAGCACTTGTGCTACTCCAGCAAAATGTCCAATGCGATGCTCACCTTCCATCACATTTTCTAATTGTCCAAAATTAATATCAAGATTCGTATCCAAATTAGGAGGATACATTTCGTGTACGGAAGGTATAAAAACCACATCACAATCTGCGGCTTTCAACATATTAGAATCCTTTTCCAACGTCCTTGGATATTTCTCCAAATCCGCAGCTACACCAAACTGAGTAGGATTAACGAAGATGCTACATATCGTTATATCACATTGTTCATTTGATTTTTTTATCAAAAAAATATGTCCATCATGCAATGCTCCCATCGTAGGAGTAAAACCAATGCTCTTTCCTGCTTTTCGTTGCTTTTCTAAATAGTTTCTAAGGTGTCTGACTGTTTTATATGTACGCATGGCGATATATATTATGCTTTGGTAAAACTACAAGTTTCACTAAAGATAGGTTTCCTTCTTTCCATTTATAAATCTTACTCTTTATTTAATCAGTATTCTGAGGCACTTACGTTTAATAGACTTTACGAAGCTTTACGTTTAGCAAACCTTAGATTTGATTTATCTTTTCAATTCCCAAACACCTCTTTCCAAATTATAGAATTCTGCATCCTCAAAATGCTTTTCTAATCTTTGAATAGCAATCTGGCTACGGATTCCTCTTTTACAATAAACAACAATAGGTTTCCCTGAAATATCAATTTCATCTTTCCTAGTAATAATTTCTCCTAAAGGAATCAATTTGCCCCCTATATTAAATAATTCGTTTTCCCAAGGTTCTCGTACATCTATCAGTTCAAAATCCTTATTAGATTTGTTCCACGATTCTAGTTCTTCAAAAGAGATTTCTTTCATCCTGCAAAGATAAGCAATGAAAATAATATCTTTGTGACTTATTAATTAGATTTTGAGATAGCTAAATATAGAGATGAAATATTGATTATTAGAATTCTAGAAGAAAGTCAATTATTTCATTTTTAAAAATATTTGTTTTTAAACACAATTAATTTTATTTTTGTTCCGAAGTTTTTAAATAACTTCTTATTTATAATTTTTGAATCCAATAAATGGCGAAGAAGAAAGAAAACGAATTCGAACCTGAAGTGAATGGAGATGCAAAGGTCATTACCCTTTCTGGAATGTATCAGGATTATTTTCTGGATTATGCTTCTTACGTAATCCTAGAGAGAGCTGTTCCTACTATCAATGATGGATTAAAACCTGTACAAAGAAGAATCCTCCACGCCATGAAAGAAATGGATGATGGTAGATTCCATAAGGTAGCCAATATCATAGGTCAAACGATGCAATATCATCCACATGGAGATGCTGCAATTGGAGATGCTTTGGTTAAATTGGGACAGAAGGAACTATTGGTAGATTGCCAAGGAAACTGGGGAGATATTCGTACAGGAGATGGTGCAGCAGCACCTCGTTATATAGAAGCAAGATTAACCAAATTCGCTCTGGAGATTTTATTTAATCCACAGACTACGAATTGGCAACTGAGTTATGATGGTCGAAAGAACGAACCTATCACACTGCCTGTTAAGTTTCCGCTTTTACTCGCTCAAGGAGTGGAAGGTATCGCAGTAGGACTTTCTACTAAGGTCATGCCACATAATTTCATTGAAATTATTAAGGCTTCCATTAATCATTTAAGAGATAAGCCTTTTAAACTATATCCAGATTTCCAAAATGGAGGTATGGTAGATGTAGAAGATTACAAAAAGGGGAAACGTGGCGGAAAGATTCGAGTACGAGCATTAATAGAAGAAGTGAATCATAAGACGATTGCTGTTAGGGAATTGCCTTATGGTGTGACTTCGACTTCTATGATTGAAAGTATTGTAAAAGCGAATGATAAAGGTAAAATCAAGATAAAAAAGGTAGTAGATAATACTGCTGCTGATGTTGAAGTTCTGATAGAATTGGCTACAGGTATTTCGCCACAGGTCACGATAGATGCTTTGTATGCTTTCACAAATTGCGAAGTATCCATTTCTCCTAATGCTTGTGTGATCATTGATAATAAACCTGTCTTTACAGATGTCAATGATTTATTGATGACTTGTACAGACCAAACTAAGGAACTGCTAAAGCGAGAATTAGAAATCAAGGAGCAAGAACTTTTAGAGAAGTGGCATTTTGCTAGTTTGGAAAAGATTTTTATTGAAAATAGAATCTATCGAGATATAGAAGAATGCGAAACTTGGGATGCAGTGATCGCAGCCATTCGTACAGGATTGAATAAATATGTAGTCACTCCAAGTACTAATGCTAAAAGTACTGATAAAAGACTTCGTTTACTTAGAGATATTACAGAAGAAGATATCGTTAGATTGACTGAAATTCGTATCAAGCGTATTTCTAAGTTTAATTCTTTCAAAGCTGATGAAAAAATCGCATTGCTAGAAGAAGAATTGAAGGAAGTAAGACATCACTTAGCTAATTTAACTGATTATGCTGTAGCTTATTTCAGTAATTTGCTCAAAAAGTACGGAAAAGGTAGAGAACGAAGAACGAAGATTGATTCATTTGAAGTAGTAGATAAAACGAGTGTAGTTGCTAATAATACTAAACTCTATGTCAACTATAAGGAGGGATTTATAGGTGATTCATTGAAAAAGGACACCTTTATATGTGATTGTTCTGATATTGATGATGTGATTGTGTTCTTGAAGGATGGAAAATTCAAGGTCGTTCGCTTGTCTAGTAAAACCTTTGTAGGCAAAAATATCATTCATGTTGATATTTGGAAAAAAGGAGATGATCGCACCACTTATAATATGATCTATCTCGATGGAGCAACAGGCAAGTCTTATGCAAAACGATTCAACGTAACGTCGATCACTAGAGATAAAGAATACGATCTTACTACAAATAAACCTCGTTCTAAGGTCTTTCATTTTTCTGCCAATCCGAATGGAGAAGCAGAAATCGTGAGTGTTCAACTGAGTCAAGGTTCTACTGCAAGGAAAAAGCAGTTTGATTTTGATTTTAGTGAACTAGCAATAAAAGGAAGAACATCCAGAGGAAATGTCATTACTAAATATCCTGTAAGGAAAGTTAATTGGCTGGAAGCTGGAAAATCTACTTTAGGTGCATTGAAGATATGGATGGATGAAGTAAGTGGTCGATTGAATACAGGTTCAAGAGGAAGACTTCTAGGATCATTTGATACCGGGGATTTGATTTTAGTGCTACATAAGGATGGTTGCTATCATGTAACTGATTATGAATTGACTCAGAAATTCGAGGTTAAAGATATTTGGGGTATTTGCAAAATCGATGTAGACACTGTCGTCAGTGCTATACATTATGATAGTAGCAAAAAGGTCACATTTGTCAAGCGTTTCCAAATTGAAACGAATACCTTGATGCAGAAGTTCTTATTCATAGCAGATCATCCTAGATCCAAACTACTGTTCGCCACAGCAGATCCTAATGTAAGAATCACTTACAATATGAAAGTTGGTTCTAAAAAAATGGATGGAGAAATCAATCTAGATGAATTTATCGATGTCAAAGGTTGGAGAGCTTTAGGCAATAAACTAAGTGATCAAAGATTGACTAGCATAAAAATGGTAGAAAATAATGTCACAAATAATCCATCTTCCGGTGATTCTATCGAGTTCGACTTTTGAAATCGTTGAAAACACTGGAATTCTCAATAAAATGCCACTAGAAAATCTCTAGTGGCATTTATTTTTTAAAAAAATATCGTTTTTTACCAAAAAGTGCCATTTTAATACATCAAGAAGTAATACATGTTTCCCCTACTCACTAATAAGTGTTAATACATATCTAATTTCGTAATGTTAGTGAAATAAAATAAGTATTTTAGAGGCTATCATATCATAACAAATTGACTTATAACACACTACAATGACATAGTTTATGAACTGACGATAAGTAGAACGAAAAACTTATCTATCAATTCTAAAACATTTCAAGTCATGAATATCAAGTCATTTACACTTTTTAGTTTATTAGTAGCTTCCTTT
>JBNMOV010000111.1:0-12291 GCA_051275765.1 Maribacter sp.
ATTATCCAAATGCAAGGTGCAGATATCGATACTTCCAATACTAGCAGTTTTGGAAGTATTACTGCTTTAAATGGAGCAGGTTTATATGAAAAAAATGAAATCAGCGATATTGTAGGAAATGACGTTTATCTAGTCAAACAATTCGCTAATAACTACGAAGTGGCTGGGAAGGTACAAATTGTTAATGTACCACAATATGAGAGTGCAACAGTAGACACTCCTATTGATGCAGCTTTTTGGGATGGAGACAAGGGGGGAGTCGTTGCATTTGAAGTAGAGAATACTCTCACTCTTAATGAAGGGATTAGTGCCAATTTTAGAGGGTTTAGAGGAGGTGAAAGTGACGACAGCTCATCACCGTGTGGTTGGACATCCAATTATGATGATTATTTTTACCCTAGTGGCTCTGAATTTGGAGATGCTAAAGGGGAAGGGATAACAGCATTTTATGCAGGAAAAGAAAATGGAAGAGGTCCACAAGCTACAGGTGGTGGTGGCGGAAACGATCATAACTCAGGTGGTGGTGGTGGTTCTAACTTTGGCGAGGGAGGACTAGGTGGAATGAACCTTAATCCTGCTCCATTACAATGCTTAGGACAATACCCAGGTATAGGAGGAAACGCTGTTGATAGTTTTGGAAACAGGCTATTCATGGGCGGCGGCGGCGGCTCTGGAGATTGGAATGATGGCAATGGTACTAATGGAGGAAAAGGTGGCGGAATCGTTTATATCAAAGCTGCTACTATAGAAGGTTATTGGAAAAGTATTTCTGCTACAGGTTCAAAAGTATTTCCTACGTTGGCACAAGATGGTGCAGGTGGTGGAGGTGCTGGAGGAACCATATTATTGGATATAGGAACACTTACTTTTGGATTGAATCTAAGTGTAAAAGGAGGCGATGGAGGAGAAACGGAATTACTTGGAGGTGCTGGCTGTATGGGTCCTGGCGGCGGCGGCGGCGGCGGTGCTATTCTTACTGACTTAGTACATCCTCAATTATTCATTTATAATAATGGAGGTGCTCCAGGAACTGTTATCAATTCTTCTTCTTCTTGTAATGGTCAAACCGTTGGAGCAACAGCTGGTAATATGGGTACATTACTTAGCTATCCAGGAACAGTAGAAGGTAATGAAATAGAGAATATTGCTTTTAGTAGTGATCCAGTTAGTACACTCATCTGTAGTTCTGAAACAGCATCATTCAATGTAACGACAGACATCACTGCAGATGCCTACCAATGGCAAATCGATGACGGATCTGGTTATTCAAATGCTGTTGGAACTAATTATTCAGGAGGAAATACAAGTACATTAGATGTAAGTAATTTGGCTCCAGGAACTTATACTGTACAGTGTACTGTAAATGGGGGATGTGATGATATTATTACTTCAGCCTCAGCTATATTAGAAGTATCATTACCAGCAGGTATCACTCAAGAACCTGTGGATCAGTCAGTTTGCGAAAACGAAGCATTTGCACTTACTGTAGAATCAGAAGGTTCAAATGTTAGTTACCAATGGCAAGTAAATGATGGTTCTGGCTTTGTTAATATTACGAATGGACCTCCATATAACGGAGTTAATAGTAATTTACTCGTCATTGAGGCTAATGCAAATATGGAAGGATATACTTATCAGTGTGTAGTAACGAATGACTGTCCAGGAACAGATGTTTCAGAAACAGCAAGCATCTCCATAGAGCCACTTCCTATCCCTGATTTCTCCTTCTACTCTGTAAATGATACGCTTTTTGTTATCAATAATTCTACTGGAGAAGATACTTATTATTGGGATTTTGGTTTAGGAGAACCACTAGAACCAGGTGCTGCTCCATATCACATATATGAAGAAGGAGGCTCTTATTTTGTAACCATTTATTCTGTCAATGACTGTGGTACTACTTCTGTAACTTATCCTGTGGAAATATCAATTAGTACTGGTATATTCAATACTCAAATAGAAGCATTGGATTTCACTATTTCTCCTAATCCTACTTCAGGCATTATCTATCTCGATATGTCTACTGAAACGTATGATGAAGCGCTTGTTAGAATGTATGATATTAGAGGGCAGCTCATTCAAAATCAGTATACGAGTGATGCTATATTGAGTTTAGATTTGTCTAATTATACAGCTGGCACATATTTGTTGCAGATAACTATAAATGGCAAAGCATTTACGAAGAAGGTGATAAAAAGATAATTTATACCCTCTCATCAACTATTAAAACGCTCCTCAGATTTAATTTATCTGAGGGGCGTTTTTTTTATTCACATATTATTTTTCCTAAATAGTATTATTTGGTACAACTATTGTCATTTTTAATATAGTTACAATAAAGTTCTATGAAAATCAATACGAAATGCAATAGTTGATAATAATTTTAGTGGCAGATTACGTTTTAAAGCAGTATTATTGCAATATATTACCATATGAAGTTGTTTAAAACTACTTCAATTAACACCATACAAATTGTCAGATAGTCTAGTCATCATACCTACTTATAATGAAAAGGAAAATATTTCCGACATTATTGATGCCGTCATGGGATTGGTTAAGGATTTTCATGTACTGATCGTAGATGATGGTTCTCCAGATGGTACAGCGGATATTGTAAAGAAGAAAATGCAGTCGCAATATCCAGATGCACTATATATTCTGGAACGTTCTGGTAAATTAGGTCTAGGAACAGCTTACATCGCTGGATTCAAGTGGGGTTTGGAGAATAACTATGATTATATATTTGAAATGGATGCTGATTTTTCACATCCACCACAGAAGCTCATTGCCTTATATAAAACTTGTGCAGAAGAAGGAGCAGATATGTCTGTAGGTTCTAGATGGATGAAAGGTGGCAATGTAAAAAACTGGACTTGGGATAGAATCATATTATCTAAAGGAGCGTCCATTTATGTTCAACTCTTTACATGGATGCCCGTAAAAGATCCTACGGCTGGCTTCGTTTGCTATACTCGTAAGGTTTTAGAAACGATGGATTTGGATAAAATCCGATTTATTGGCTATGCTTTTCAGATAGAAATGAAATATGCCATTCGTAGTTTAGGTTTCAAAATCAAGGAAACACCTATCATGTTTGTGGATAGAGAGAAAGGCGTTTCTAAAATGAGTATGAAGATTTTCAAAGAAGCCATTAAAGGCGTATTGATCATGAGATGGTGGTCATTTTTTAATTCTTATAAGAAGAAATAATTACAACTCACTTAATCCTCTGAAACGCCAATCCAATTCTTTTTCGTCCACGAAATAATCGAAAACTAATACAGAATCTTCTCCTATAAGATTACAACCAGAAGCTAAATATTGAACGCCATCTGTGGTCAGATATTCAAATTTTTTGATATGGAATCCAATATCTCCTCCTATACAAATCACCTCTATTCCTTTATTTTCTACTTCAACTAAAAGAGGATAGACCTCTTGATAAAAATTATTAGGATTGGTACAGGCGAAACAATTACCAAATACTCCATTGGCAACACCTCCAATCATAGGTTCTAATTCTGGATGACCATACATCCATATGAGTTTATGATGGAGCAATATCAAGTACTTAGAATCGGATATGGTATCTACGACATTATTGATAAAATCCAATTGTTCGCCGTTTATATTGCTAAGCCCCTCTTGCGTATCTAATACCAGAAAAGTTATTCCTTCCTTATGATAGCTATAGAATGGTTCTCTGCCTGTGTATTCTGAAACTAGGGATACATTAGTGTAGTCATGATTGCCCAATGCCCATAATGTCTTGGGATCTCCAAAATCAAAAACATCATCCCATGATGCTATAGTTAGTGCATCTACCGATGTAAAATTGGCTAAATCTCCTCCTAATAATCTAAGATCGTAACTGGAATAATCAATAGCTCCTATTACTGAATCGACACTATTATCCGCGCCTCTAGTATGGGATATGTGAATCATTTGTAAGTCATCTTTCTCTTCAATTAAAGGCTTATTTTCCTTACAGCCAATCCCTATTATTAATAAAGAAAGTAAAATAAATATTTGAGTCGTTTTCATTATCTGTTATATTTTAAGAGCTACCAATTTTTGAATGCTAATTTCACTAAACTCGCATTATAATATCTGGCATCATCAGAAACTTCTTTTCCTAACCAAATAGGTTTTTCAAAGGATTCTTGTTCACTTTCCAGTTCTATTTCTGCTACAATTAAACCTTTGTTTTCTCCTAAAAATTCATCTATTTCCCAAGTGTGATTTCCTATAACAATTTCATGTCTTATTTTTTCAATTAATGGACGATGACACAATGATAATAATTCTTCTGCTTCGAACTTAGGGATTTCATATTCAAATTCTTTTCTCGATATATTTTCTGTTTTTCCTTTTATCGTTAATATCCCTTTTTCTCCTTTTATCCTGACTCGTACATTTCTTTCATTATCCAAACTCAGATAACCTTGTCGAATTTCTGTACTGATAGAAATTTCTTTGTTCCAATCATTATTTTTCAATAGGAATTTTCGTTCTATTTCTTGTGGCATTTTCTCTTAGAAATTGTAAAAATGATTTTATAATTTCTCAAGAATCTTTTTAAATTCCTGAAAGTGTATAATTTTTGATGACTTTAATATGATTTCATCTTCATTTAAAATAACGTATTGAACAGAGCAACTAATTTGACTCTCCCCCACTAGCTTATAGCCAATTACCTTTATATGTGACCCCTTTTCTAATTTAATAAATAATCATTATTTATTTACTTCCCTTTCAGGCATATATTTTCTCTTGGCAACAAAACAAGTATATCCAAGTTTTCATCAAAAACAACTTTTAAATTAATAGGGTTCCTTATGTTCTTTAATTTATCAATATTATGCCAGCCCAATGATTTTATCTGAAATTCATAATAGGATTTTTTTTTCCTAGGCACACCCATGTTGTATCAATAGGCACATCAATATAAAATTCTTTCTTAAAATTCTTTCTACTCTTACCACCAAAAAGTTTATCCAGAGAACTTCTAATCGGTTCATTTTTTTTCCAAATTCTATATTCTTTTCTAGTTACTTTCTTTGATCTCCATACTATTCTTTCTTCATAACTTTCACAAGAATCCAATTTTAATTCACTTTCATTTTTACTCCAATTTTGAGAATCCAAAGAATCCAAAACATATAAATCCATGTTTTTATTCCCTTGTTTAACAGGCATTATTATTTGAATATTCTTATCATTTATAATTTCTATTTTTTTACTATTCTCGTAAGCTTCTATTTTTATCATTCCATTTGACAGCAAAACATTACCATCTGTTTCTGTTGATAATCCAGATAAAACCATCTCCTTTTTTTCATAGGCTTCTTCTATTTTTAAATTGACTAAATTAGTGCTATTAAAAGTGTTTTTATCAATTTTAATAATCGTTTTATTTTTTATAATGATCGTCGTATCTGCATCATTATTAATAGTAAATTCTTGAATATCATTTAAATTTTGGGAGAAAGTAAATACCGTCCAATACATGATAAATATTATAGACAGCATGATTTATTTCATAAGAATAACTTTTATTTTCAAACTATATCTTATTGTGTTTATTTCACTAATAGACTTTTTAACTTCTCCTATCCATATGACTACTCAGATTATTTCCTGAATCATTTATAGCTTAGATCACAATAAATACTTAGACAAAATCCATCAAAAACAATGCTTTATCCCTTGGTAAATGTAATTTTGGGGAAAGAACTCGAATTTGGCAGGAATATATATTCATATACCATTTTGCAAAAAGGCATGTCATTATTGCAATTTTCATTTTTCTACTTCCATGAAGCAGAAAGACAAAATGCTGTCTGCTATATTGCAAGAGATTGAAATACAGAAGGCTTATCTCGAAAACGAACGAATAGAAACGATTTATTTAGGAGGTGGAACACCATCTTTATTAGAGAAAGAAGAGGTGCTGAATATCATTGATACTATCAAAAAATACCATGAAGTAACTGATGATGCAGAAATAACATTAGAAGCCAATCCAGATGATTTAACAGCTGAAAAAGTAATAGATTTCGCTGCTACACCTATTAACAGATTTAGTATTGGTGTACAATCTTTTTTTGATGAGGATTTGACATTCATGAATCGGGCACATAATGCTGACGAAGCCAAAAGTGCTATTTTATTGGCACAAAAAATGGGTTTTCATGACATCAGTATCGATTTGATTTATGGCTCGCCTAGCACCACGAATGAAATGTGGCAAAAGAATTTGGACATTGCTTTTTCCTTAAATATTCCGCATATTTCTTCTTATTGTTTGACAGTAGAACCTAATACTGCCTTAGATCATTTCATTAAATCGGGCAAGGCAAAAGCAGTCGATGAAGAAAAATCGGAACAGCAATTTAATATGCTTTTAAATGCTGCAAAAAATAATGGTTTCGAGCATTATGAAATATCTAATTTTTCAAAACCAAATAGATATAGCAAACATAATACTGCTTATTGGCAAGGGAAAAAATATCTAGGAATAGGACCTTCTGCACATTCTTTTAATGGAGAAAGTAGACAATGGAATATTGCGAATAATGCTCAATATATTAAATTTATTTTAGAGGAAAATCAATTATTTTTTGAAGTAGAAAATTTATCCTTAATAGATAGATATAATGAATATATCATGATTTCATTGCGAACACAATGGGGCTGTGATTTTCAAAAAATAAATCCTGATTTCCAGTCTTATTTCTTAGAAAAAGTCACTCCTTTTATTGATAATGATAAAATTATTAAAAAAGGAAATTTCTATACTTTAAATCCTACTGCGAAATTTCTGGCAGATGGAATAGCTGCTGATTTATTTTGGGTATAAAATAAAACGCTGAAAAAATCTTAAAGATTTTTTCAGCGTTTCTAAGCTCTAATTTCCAATCCCTATCCCACCATATCTATATCCAATACATCATCCATATCTTTCCATTTTGGACTAACTCCTTCTTCTTTAGGTCGTTCCTTTCTTGTCTTCACGAAATAAGTGAGTCCCATGATAAGCGGCGATACACAATATATTATAGCAAATAAATCCTCTAACAAGCGTTTTGAATAAGGTGATAAATAGTTACTATCTCCCAACCAAGCAAATCCAAATAAAGTAGAAAAATACAAGACTACAAAACCTAGGTATTTCATCCGCCATTTACTGCCATGTAATGCACCTACTATTCCGCTGACTACTTGCCATGCTCCAAATGGAATCAATAATAGCATGGCAATAGGAAAAATAATCAAGGTTAACAGAATCAAAATACCTAAAATACGCTGAATGATTTCATCTACTTTGATAAAAGCTGGAGGTGGTGTTTTTATTGTTGTATTCATCGTTCTTATATTATTCCTTCGTCCAGAATACTTTCATCTGCAAAGTCTGCTTTTGGAGAAGCAGACTCTTCTTCTAATTTTGCATGTAAAAAACTTCTGATACTCATAGCGAAGTATCCTACAGCAATAATATATGGAACAATCATTCCTCCTATAACCGCAAATACGGCAATAGCATCTCCTCCCCCTACGATCTCTGAAACTATAGCTCCTACTATACCTCCTCCTATTAAATAAACAAATGCTCCTATCAAATATGGAATCTTCCACTTCCTTCCCAATGCAGCTCCTATAATACCACTACAAATTTGATAAAGACCTATAAGAAATTGCAAAATAAGAACATAAAGTATTCCAGTAAATTCAATAAAAATGGATAATGCAGCTACTACTGCCATACACAACATCGCTCCTTGAATGATGACATCTACGATTCCTAATTTTAAATTATATCTCTTCATTATATATGGTTTTTAAAATCGTACTTGCTTTGGTAAACCTAAAAGATTTGATAACGTTACTCTGGTTCTTATTAAAGTTAATTATTTTCTTTGAAAATTTTAAAATAATTATCATTTGACAATTCAATATTCTATCATTTCAAACCTTCGATCATCTTTTTTTTCAAAAAATACTCTGGTAATATTCCACACTATCCAAATCCCTAACATTGAAATAACAAAAGGTATAGATATAATGCCTATGATACCAATGGTAACGATTATCATGCCGATTGCTACTGCTCTTACCATTATTTGAATAGCTATCCCCATCAATCCGAATCCTGTTTTTCTGTTTCTCATCGCGATCTTATTTTTAATGACAATACAAAGATAAGGCTTATGTTCTAAACTTTCAATAATTACTGAAAGTTTAGAACATAATGTTTTGTTAATTTTTTATTGGATTAGACTTATCCTTTTTATTGAAGTTACTTAAAAAAGTATTGATCAAAATACTTGCAAATTATTGATTTCCAATTCAATACTCATTCTTAATTTTGTAACCAAAATTACACTTAAGGGAAACAACAAAATAAATTCATAAAAGTCAATATGGTTATAATCAATTATTCATGATAAATTCTATTAAATAGATATCTTTATTCGATGAAATTATATGCCATCAAATTCTTAATTTTCAGCTTAATCATAAGCTCTACTTCATTATTATCACACGCTCAAGATGATTGGCGAGCTATGATGGGCAACCCAAACATAGACTTCTCCACTATCCAAGAAAGTTTCTATGCCGAATTTGGAGATCGAATAGGGGGAAAAGGTTCTGGATGGAAGCAATTTAAGCGCTGGGAATACTATCATGAACAACGGCTAAATGAACTTGGTCAGTTTCCTGAACCAGGCAATGTACTTTCCGAAATTATCAGATATAGAGAAACGCATCCTACTAATACAAGATCCTATGACGCAGGTTCTGGAGATTGGGAATTACTAGGTCCTACATCTACTCCTAATAATGGTACTGGACAATTGAATGGCAATGGTAGAATAACCTGTATTACTTTTCATCCTACTGATCCTAATACAATTTATGTAGGGGCTCCATCTGGAGGAGTATGGAAAACGACAGATAATGGAGCTACTTGGACACAATTCATTTCTGGATTAGTAAGACTCGGAGTTTCTGATATTGTTATTCATCCTACTAATCCTGATATCATATATATCGCTACTGGAGACAGAGATGCTGGAGATGCACCAGGTTACGGAGTTTGGCGAAGTATTGATGGAGGTTTGAACTGGACACCACAAAATTCAGGAATGGGCAATAGAACCATTAATGAGGTATTGATGGATCCTAACGATCCTAATATCATGGTTGCAGCAGGATCTAATGGACGAATTTATAGAACAACAGATGGAGGAGCTAACTGGGCTTCATCCGCTTCTTTAGGATACAATCCTAAAGATATAGCATATCATCCTACTAATTCCAATATTGTTTATGCTTCAGGTTCAGAAGTACATAAATCTACAGATGGCGGAATTACTTGGACAGAAATTACCAATGGAGTTCCTAGTGGAGCCAGTCGAATTGGCTTGGCAGTGTCTCCTGACGAACCTAACTGGGTTTATCTTTTAGCTGGTGATGGTAGTGGTCTAATTGGCATTTATCGTTCTACAGATAGTGGAACGTCCTTTACGACAAGAACCACTACACCCAATATTTTTGATTATGCAATTAATGGTTCAGGAAATGATAGCCAAGCTTGGTACGACCTAGTTATTACAGCAGACCCTACAGATGCTTCTATCATATATACTGGAGGGATTAATATATGGAAATCTATAGATGGCGGAACGACCATGAACTGTGTTTCTTATTGGGTAGGACCTTCTGGAGGAATTAGCGGAGTCCATGCAGACCAACATGTTCTAGAGTTTTCACCATATACCAATCATATTTATAATGGTAATGATGGAGGTATCTATATATCTCCAGATAGTGGTGTCAATTGGGATGATCTGAGTGATGGTCTTGCTATTGCTCAAATGTATAAAATTGGCGTTTCACAACAAACATTGGATCGAGCGATAAATGGTTATCAAGATAATGGAACTGCCATCAACGACGGAACTGCTTTTCGAACTGAAATTGGTGGTGATGGTATGGAATGTATCATAGATCCGACAGATGATAACTTCATGTATGGTGCCTTGTTTTATGGAGATATTCGCAGATCTACAAATGGAGGGATTTTTTTTAATGACATTTCAGGATCTATTAGTGAAACTGGTGCTTGGGTTACTCCCTACAAACTAGATCCTAACGATGCCAATCGAATGTTTGCTGGTTATGATAATGTTTGGAGAAATGACGCAGTTCGCACAGGAACTGCATGGACACAAATTTCTAATTTTACTAACACATCCAATATTCGTGATATAGCTATTGCCCCTTCCAACAGTAATATTGTTTATGTTTCTAAATATGATAATAGTTTCAGAATATCCATCAATGCCTTATCTGCCAATCCTACTTGGACCAACTTGTCTGCTAATTTACCCATCAACAATGATCCTTTAGATATTGAAATTGATCACACGGATCCTACTCATCTGTTTATCGCTCTCAATAATAATATTTACGAATCTACCAATAGTGGAAACAGTTGGACAGATATTTCTGGAACCTTACCTAATATTTCTTTAAATACCATTCTTATCGATAAAAATAGTCCTAATGAAGGAATGTATGTAGGAATGGATGCTGGTGTTTATTATAAAGATAATACAGGAGCAAATTGGGTTTTATACGCTGATAATCTTCCTAATATCGAAATAACAGAATTAGAAATACACTATGACAGTGATGAATGTAGAAGCACGCTCTATGCCGCTACTTACGGGCAGGGTTCATGGAAAAGTAATTTAAAAGATCCAGGTAATGTTGCTCCAGTAGCTTGCTTTGAATCGTCTACTACAGATATTTGCCTAGGAGCAACCATTACACTTTCAGATAAATCTGACTATACACCTACTTCTTGGACTTGGACGATTACACCAGCTACCTTTACCTTTGTTAATGGAACTGATGCCAATTCGCAAAACCCTCAGATCGTCTTTACTGCTGCGGGAACTTACGATATCCGACTCAATGCAGGCAACGCAAACGGAAATGATTTAAGAACTAAAAATGCTTACATCACCGTTTTTACAGCTACTATTGCTGCTTCTTTTAGTACTGACTTTGAATCGGAAGCACTTTGTGGAGTAGCTAGTGACTGTGCTTCAACTGTTTGTTCCATAGCAAATCCTTTATGGAAAAACCTTACAAATGGAACAGAAGATGATATTGATTGGCGTATAGATGAAGGGGGGACTCCTTCCGCAGGTACGGGACCTTCTGTAGATTTAAATCCTGGTACAAATAATGGTAATTACGCCTATACAGAAGCATCCAGTTGCAGTGGAGGAACAGCGATATTAGAATCTACTTGTATGGAACTAGATACAGATTATAGTTTTGTTTTGGGCTATCATATGACAGGTGATAATGTAGGGGAATTACATTTAGATATCAATACTGGAGGAGCTTGGACATTGGATTTTGTACCCGTAATTAGTGGCGAACAAGGATCTAATTGGCTAACAAGCACAACTGACCTAGCAGCTTATACTGGTCAAACTATAAAGCTTCGTATCAGAGGAACTACGGGAATTGGCTTCCAATCTGATATTGCCATTGATGATATTGCATTAGTCCATTCAGTTGCAGTACCCATTACATTGGTATTTTTCGATGCTAAATCGGTCAACAACAACAGCGTAAAATTACAATGGGCAACAGCAACTGAGCAGAATACAGACCTTTATGAAATCCAACGTTCTAGTGACGCAATAAGTTGGACATCAATTCTTAAAGAAGAGGCAGCAGGAAATAGTAATTCATTATTAAATTATGAAACATGGGATCGAAGTCCACTTACAGGAATTTCTTATTATAGATTAAAAGATATAGATTTTGATGGACAGTTTTCTTACTCAGAAATTAAAAGTGTAAATATCGAAGACTCCAGAAATATGGAAATAAAAGTATTTCCCAATCCCACTGAAAACGAAATTACTATTGAAGGAGATGGCATCAACTTATATCAAGTTAGGTTTTATGACTTATTAGGAAAAGATGTAACTAATTTAGTTATCCAAAAAAGCAGTAGTGAATCACAATTAGTTCTAGATTTATTCAAGCTAAATAATGGAGTCTATTATTTAAAAACCAATACTATTACTAATAAGATTTATAAACAATAGACTGGAGTGTCTACCTTTGACGTGACGAATTACTTCCGCCCATAAATTGTATATTAGCATTATGGCAAAGAAATATGAAAATGAATACAAGGTAATGATAGTTGGGTTATTGAATTCAGGAATCAAACCTAAACAGATAACAGAGGAT
>JBNMOV010000112.1:0-12245 GCA_051275765.1 Maribacter sp.
ATCAGTTTAATGAAGCAGAGGATTTTGAGGAGTTAGTGTTGGCTATGACGAAGTAATAATTGATGATGTTGCATAACGTCAGTTAGTAATTATACTTTAGAACTCTTTTGTTAATCTTGTTCTTTTTGGTAGCAAAAAGAATCAAAAACTACCCGACTGTATAATGTCGGACGAGTAAAAATTTGACGCTTGGAGGATATTTAAATTTCTATTTTAGCTTGAAAGTATATTTCAAATTCATAACAAGAATTAATAATTATTCCCCTTTTATCTTCTTTTCAATATTCGTCGTAGAATATCCTTCTATGAAAGATAGGATATTAACCTTACCACCATTTTGAGTAACGATGTCATAGCCTACTATAGATTCTGCTTTGTAATCACCTCCTTTTACTAGTACCTCTGGCAATAAAAGTGTGATGAGATTTGATGGCGTGTCTTCTTCAAAGAAAACAACCATATCTATAAATTCCAAAGAAGCCAAAAGATGTGAACGAGTGAGATTGTCATTGATAGGGCGGTGTTTTCCTTTTAAGCGTTGAACAGATTTATTGGAATTCAATCCAATGATAAGTTTATTCCCTAATGCTTTCGCTTCTGCCAAATAATAGAGGTGTCCATAATGTAATAAATCAAAACAGCCATTCGTAAAAACGATGGTTTCTCCTGCGGTTTTCCATTCGCCTACTTGGGATTTAGCTGCTTCCCAATCTTTTATTTTATCTTTAATCTTCTGGATTGACATCTGCCTTCTCTTTGTCTTTTCCTGTAAGGGAAAGATACATGAATGTTACGAATCCAGCTAGAATATTAAAAATATAGATAGGAAAGAAAGCAATATTGGCAAATGAAAATGCACTCAATTGCTCTATACCATACATATTCGTGAGGCACGTTTCTACCAAAAATTGATAGGCTCCCATTCCTCCTGGAGATGGTATCAAAATTCCAAATGTGCCTACAATAAACACAATTAAACCTGATGTCGCAGATAGCAAAGCAGTAGGTTCAAATGAAAAGAACCCTAAATAGACCATGAGATAATACATAAACCAAATATTAACAGAATGGAAAAAGAATAAGAATGGCTTATCTAAATTTTTAACCGCCGCTATTCCTTTCCAAAAGCCTAGTAATTTCTCTTCGAATAATTGAAAAAACTTAATTGTTCTCAATTTATCTCTGTAGAAAAACATCAATCCTAAAACTGCCAAGCCTGCTAATCCTACAAAACCTAGCCATGATTTCTCTTTGATAACCTGAATGGGATCTACATTATTATCCTGTAAGAACGCCATCAACATATCTGCTTCCAATACAAAGCCTAAGGCGATGACTATCAATAAACTCAATACATCCAAACTTCTGCCTACAGCTATCGTACCTAATGCTTTTTCCATTGGTACATCCTCTAGTTTAGTGAGATACGCAGCTCTGGCTATTTCTCCAGACCTAGGAATGATAGAGTTGGCAAAATAGGTAATGACAATAGGAATGAAGGAGTTGATAAATTTGACGGGATGTCCTGCTGAACGAAGTAATATCTGCCATCGAAGTGCTCGACTGATATTACTAATATTGTAACATATCAACACTAGTAATATCCAAAACCATTTAATACTACTAAAATCTGCCTTTAGTCTTCCTAGGAAATCACAGTCTGCAGCAGCTATATTGTTTTCTACACAATAGGCTTGATAAGCAGTCGATTGGCTAGAATATAGCCAATACAAGATTGCTAATCCTATACTTAGGAATAGTGAAAAACGAAGAAAGGATTTTATTTTAGGATTCAAATGATGATGGATTATATTAGGTTATTTCCATCAGGAAAAATATTGATTGGTGTGAATTTGTCAGCTTCTTCCCTAGTCATGAGTGCATAGGAAATGATGATAACAATATCTCCTACTGCTACTTTTCTGGCAGCAGCTCCATTCAAACAGATAACGCCAGAGCCTCTTTCTCCCTTGATTGTATAAGTTTCAAGGCGTTCTCCATTGTTATTATTCACAATTTGCACTCGCTCCCCTTCTGCTAAGTTAGCTGCTTCC
This sequence comes from Maribacter sp., assembly GCA_051275765.1. Taxonomy (GTDB): domain Bacteria; phylum Bacteroidota; class Bacteroidia; order Chitinophagales; family Saprospiraceae; genus JAHDCE01. The sequence continues at coordinate 2,055 of JBNMOV010000112.1, forward strand.
ATCAAATCTTCGTCGATAGTTATGCTGCCTACATAATTGAGATCTGCTTGGGTTACTGTAGCTCTGTGTATTTTAGATTTAAATCGCTGAATCAGCATCTATTGTCGATTTTGTTATAGGATATTAAATATTCATGCATGATGATAAATACCTAATTTGCCGCAAAGATACGAAAACAAATAGGCTGATGCCAGTCTAAATATAAGGCACTTCATAAATAATATCAATCTAGCCTTACTCTTTTCTTTTTTTATTAAAAATGATATAATATTAGTCCCCAAAAATTGTGATTTTGTAATACCTAACATTAGGTATTACAAAATCACAATTTTTGGGGATTGTCTGAGAGAAGGAATAGTTCTAGTTTTGCATCATTATTTTTATTTAGTCTAAATAAACATAAATGTTGCGAAAGATTATTGGCTTTCTAAGTTTGATTATCATATTTAACCTATCTCTCAGTAGCCAAACTAACGATACAGATCCTACTCAACTAGTCAAAATTAAAAAATGGATTAGCAAAGGTTCTATAAAAGGGTATGGAGTAGTCAATTACTACAATTACAAGTGGGATACAGACCCAGAAAGAAGGAATGCTTTTGATGCTGAAAGACTAAATCTATATCTAGGATATAAATTTACGGACAAAATAGAATTCAAATCGGAAATAGAATTTGAACACGGAGGAACGGGTTCTACAATGGAATTTGATGTACTAGAAGAATTTGGAGAATTTGAACAAGAAATAGAAAAAGGAGGAGAGGTCGTATTAGAACAAATTAACTTACTCTTTAAAGTAAAACCTTGGTTAAATATAAGACTAGGTAAATTTCGCTTATATGTGGGAATCGCTGCGAAAAATGATGACCCTACAGAGTATTTCACTACCCATCGTTCAGAGGTAGAAAATACTATTCTACCACTAGGTTGGTATGAACATGGTATAGAAATTTCTGGAGATTTCGCTAAAAAATGGTCATACAAAATATACCTCATCAATGGCTTAGATGCTACAGGTTTCAGCTCTGCCAACTGGGTAAGAAGAGGTTACCAAACAAGATTCGAAAATGTCAATGCCAACGATCTAGCAGTAGTTGGACGACTGGATTACGAATTTGCAAAAGATAGTGAAATAGGCATATCAGCATATTTTGGCAATTCTGCCAACAATCGTCCAAAACCAGATGCTCAAATTAATGCTTATGTAGGCGTTTATGACTTCCACATGGTTTGGGAGGCATCTCCTTGGCGAGCACGAGCTTATTTCGTCTACGGAAACTTATCCAATTCTGAAGCTATATCCAATCTTAATCGTAATCTTTCCAATAACCTAGGTGTAAAAAGAACACCTGTTGGTGCTGCTGCAATTGGAAGTTTTGGAGAATTGGCTTTTGACCTATTATCCTTCAAAAAAGAAAAAAGTAAACATCAGCAGTTTTTCATTTTTGGACGCTATGAATACTATGATAGTATGTTTAAAACACAAGGAGATATTTTCAACAATCCTAGATGGCAAAGATCAGTATTGACAGGAGGACTAGTTTATTATCCACATCCACAGATTACCATAAAGGCTCAATATAGCACAAGAAAACTAGGGACAGGAGAAAATGAAAATACATTTTCATCTGGAATAGGCTTTAAATTTTAATTTATTAACTCATATAATTATGAATTTTTACAGACTCAAATCATCTTTATTATTAGCTGCCTTAATAGCAGTAAGTATAGGAATTATTAGTTGTGATGATGATACTACTACTACTACTACTTCTGATTATTCTGACATCCTAGAAGTTTTAGGAAATGACGTAATCTTAGTTGCTTATAGTGATCTAGAAGACAAATCCAATGTTCTCTTATCTTCTGTAAATGCATTAAAAAGCAATCCATCAGAAACTAATCTAACTACTGCAAGACAAGCATGGGTAGATACTCGTAAACCTTGGGAACAATCAGAAGGTTTTCTATTTGGACCTGTGGATACTGACGGAATAGATCCTGCATTGGATAGCTGGCCTGTTAATCAGACAGATTTAGAAGCAGTTCTGGCTAGTAGTGATAATCTTTCTAATACTTATGTGAATAATCTAGATGGTACCCAAAAAGGATTCCATACTGTAGAATTCCTACTTTTTGGCATCAATGGAACAAAGCAAATTGGGGATTTCACAGATAGGGAATTCGACTATCTTATCGCTAGTGCTTCGATACTAGCTGATGATACTGCACAATTAGTTAATGCATGGAAACCTAGTGGAGGCAATTTTATAAATAATGTGGTAAATGCAGGTGAAAACGGAAGTATTTATATCAGTCAGAAATCTGCTCTAGAAGAATTAACTGGCGGAATATTAGGAATAGCTGATGAAGTAGGTAACGGAAAAATAAATGACCCTCTAGCAGAACAAAACCCTTCTTTAGAGGAAAGCCAATTCAGTAATAATTCTAAAACAGATTTTACTGATAATATCAGAAGTATTCAGAATATATACGAAGGAACTTCAAATAATGGTCTTACTGTAATCGTAGCAGAAAAAAATGCTACTCTGGATACTCAAATCAAATCTGAAATCCAAGCTGCCATTAATGCTATTCAAGCTATTCCAGGAAATTTCACTGATGCCATATTAAGCAGCAGTCCTACTCACTCTGCTGCACTTAATGCACAGACGAAAGTAAATGATTTAGAAACAACTATAAATGATATGCTTGTCCCATTAATTTCTGGATTGTAATATATTATATGAACAAAACTATATCATAAAATCATTTAGATAAATTTAACATGCCGTTAATATTGCATGCCTTGACCTGTCATTAGACGGGTCGAGGTTATCTATTTTCTGATCTAATACTTATTTTCTTATGAAGTCTACCAATTATCTATTATTTTTCATTGCTATCATCATCTTTACCCCATCTTGTAAAGATGATGATATTGTAGATAATGCCATTCCTGAGTTTGTGATGGCAGGAGGAGAAACCACTATTTTTGATGCGACTAGCAATGCCTATGCTACACCCGCTCCCAATTTATCCAGTATTAATTTTGAACGACATTTAGAGGGTGATTTAGCATTTGAACAAATTTTCGTAACGGACCCAGCCGAAGTTAACCCAGGACTAGGGCCCGTTTTTAATAATAATTCTTGTGTTTCTTGCCACATTAGAAACGGAAGATCTATAGCTTCTAATACAGGAGATGATCTCTCTGGTTTTTTACTTAGAATTAGTGTGGATGGAACGGATGAATATGGAGGACCAAAACCTGTTCCTTTATTTGGTACACAATTACAAAACAAAGTTGTTTTTGGTTATGAAGGAGAAGGTAGTTTTTCTAGCCAACAAATAGATGAATCCATTTCGTTTATGGATGGCTCTACAGTAACACTATCCAAAAATAATTATGAAATAACCAACCCTTACCAAACCCTACCTAATGGTGTGATGATTTCTCCTAGAGTTGCTCCTGCAGTTTTTGGTTTAGGATTATTAGAAGCCATCAAAGAAGAAGACATCATCAATCAATCAGATCCTAATGATACTAATGGTGACGGCATATCTGGAAAACCTAATATGGTTTGGAATATTGAAGAGCAGGCACTTACTTTAGGCAGGTTTGGATGGAAGGCACTCAGTCCTACAGCTAGGCAACAGACGGCTGATGCATATCATCAGGATATGGGAGTAACAAATGAATTATTCACAGAAGAGAGTTGTTCCGAACAAGACAACTGTCTAGATGATGGCATAGTAGATATTAGTAATGAAATACTTGATGTAACTGCTTTTTATTTCCAATCATTAGCAGTTCCTGCTGTTAGGAATTATGATGATGAACAAGTGACTAGAGGAAGGGCTTTATTTGAAGATATTAATTGTTCGAGTTGTCATGTGCCACGATATGTCACTGGCGAAGGAGTCATTCCTGAAGTATCCCAACAAGTAATTTATCCTTATACAGATTTACTTTTACATGATATGGGAGAAGGATTAGCCGATAACCGACCTTCTTTCGATGCTAATGGACAAGAATGGAAAACTCCACCACTCTGGGGTATAGGATTATTACCTGTAGTCAATGGCCATAGTCGATTACTCCATGATGGTAGAGCAAGAAATATCACAGAAGCTATATTATGGCATGGAGGAGAAGCAGAAGATTCCAAGCAAGAATTTATTTCATTATCTGGTGATGACAGACAAGCTGTTATCCAGTTTCTAGAATCGTTGTAATTTTATTTAAAACCTGTAACGTCGGACGCTTTTATAAAGCGTCCGACGTTACAGGTTTTATCCAATCTCCGTATCCACAGCCACTTGCTTAGAAGAAAAGTATTTTTTGATTTTCTTCCACCAAGATTCGTCTGTTTCTAATGCGATATTATCATTTGTTCCACCAGTCAGTTCACAGATGCGAATAATTTCTTTTTTATGAATGAAGTATTCTCGATTTATTCTTAATTCTAAATCATTACCATCGTGTTTATCTTTTCCAGATAAGGTCAAATAATTGAAATATTGCCTAATATTTACTCCTCCTTCTAAAGTATCTTTATCTATACTTTGTTGACTAAACCGTCTGAATAAATGCAATTGATATAAATATAAATCGCCTTCTTCTTCTTCAATCAGCCACGTTTTTTTCTGTTTTTTAATTCTTCCATAATCATGTATTGGCCAAACAGGAATAGTAGCATTGATCCCTTTATCCAATCCTTTTATACGATTAACAATTCCTGTATCTACTAAACCTCGTTTCCTTCTTATTATCCAACTCAGAATAGGCGTGATATAAATTTGCTTGAAATAGTTCATCGTAGTATTTGCCTTTTTGAATAGAAAAAAAGCAATTAGTAATAGCAACAAACTAATTCCTAAAGCTATTTCTGGAGAGATGAAGTAAACGCCCATTAGAATAAGAGAAGATACTTTTTTGGCTATTTCTACGATGCTATCAATGAGAGGAATGGGTGTAACGAAGGCTATTAATTCAAAAAATAATCTCACAGTCGTCACTACAAACATGTAAAATGCAGAAAATGCCATCATGACCAATGAGTAAAGGGACATATCTATTATTCCAAATTCGCCATTTGTAGGAGCTGGCGATCCTACTGTATTATGTAAAATAGGCAATGTTATTACCAAAACTACAATGACAATAGATACGTGATCTTCCAAATAACTGGATGCGACGCCCAATGCTTTGGAATACTTCGTCACATTAGGAACGGAAGTCAACATGGCGGATAAGCCAAACAGGAGAAATACAATCCAATTTCCCATAAATGGATGTGTAACCAAAAATTCATTATCTACCCCACCAAACAAAGACGCAGCTGATGCCAAAAACAATCCCCAATAAGGAGAAATAGCAACAGGTCCTAACATTCCTAGTTGTTCAGAGAGTAATAAATTGGTTTTGAGTGCTGAAGTGAGACCATCTCCATTCTGTGCTATAAGGATAGAAAAACAACCCAAAGTTAACAAGGCAAAAGCGAATGCCTTATAAAATTGAGGTTTCAGATGATGCCAAGAATGTGTCATGATAATTAGATGTTGGTTTGTTTTGATGGGTTAAATTAATAAATTTAAACCCAAACCACAAGTTCGGCATAGAATTTTTATGTCTAGGCGTTCACGAGTTTATAACCCGTTCATTTCGCAGAAATGAGGATACTGCTGATAAACTATTGTTCGTATTTTATAAATACGTTTTTCAGCTTATTTTTAGATGTGGGTATTTTGGCTGTTGTGCATTGTTTTGTTTCAGTTCTTGCGAATTGAGCGAGTTACAAACTCGCTATCGCTGCGACATATAAAAATTCTATGCCGAACTTTATTTTGTGTTTATTGGCAATAAAGAATACTAAAAACAACTAATTTCCATTAAGCCCAAACCTTACAACCTTCTGTACAATTTTTACAAATATCTATCTGATCCCTACCTTTTAAAAGACTAATTCTGAATTTATTGTATTCTTTTCCATGCCAGAGTTCTTTAAAAGTTTGATGTTTTAGATCGCCTAATTTATGATCTGCATCCTTATCAAAACAACAAGGAACAACTACGCCATCCCAAGTGATTACACAAGAATGCCAAAGTTTCCAACAATGGTTCAGTAACTCATTTTTAACTTCGTATTTACCATCCTCCTTTTTGGCATAGCGAGAATATTTTTCTATCGTAGGAATGAGATCATTACCGTTTTCGTAATCATAGACTTGTGCAGTTTTTAGTTTCACTTCATCTACGCCTATTTCTTCTGCCAGTTTATATATCTCTGGAATTTGGTGTTCATTAGGTTTTACGACTAGGAATTGAAAAATGAGGTGTGGCTTACTGGAATTCATTTTCTTTTTCCACCTGACCATATTTCTCGCTCCTGCCAGTACATTTTTTAGATTTCCTTCTTTCCTATAGTTTTCATATACTTCTTGCGTAGTTCCATCTACAGAAATGATCATTCTATCTAATCCAGATTCTATCGTTTTTTTGGCATTGGCATCATTGAGAAAATGTCCATTAGTAGAAGTAATTGTATATATACCTTTGTCTGAGGCATATTTTACCATATCCAAAAACTTAGGATTGATGTAAGGTTCTCCTTGAAAATAAAAAATGAGATACATGAGATTGCTACCCATTTCGTCGATCATCTTCTGGAAGAAATTCTCTTTCAAATTTCCTGTTGGACGAGTGAATGCACGAAGTCCACTGGGACATTCTGGACAGCGAAGATTACAAGCCGTCGTTGGTTCAATAGAAACAGTAAAAGGCATTCCCCACTGAATGGGCTTTTTTGTCCATTTAGTAATATAGAAGGAACTAATGATCAAAATAGCATTCCAAATACGGCGAGGCGTAAGTTTGGAAACGAAATTCATGGAATCCTTGAAGTAGAATGTTGACATTTGCTATATATTTGGATATTCTTTCTTTAAAGTAATTGGACAAAGGTAATCAAGTATTGCTTTTTGGTTCTTTTCCTCCTACTCTTCCTACAGTCCTCAACTTGGTAGCTATGGCTAGCAGTTTCCAGGCTTCCCTCAATTAGAAGAAAAATACCCTTAAAAATCAATGCCAGCTTTCTTTTGTTCAATTACTTAAACGTTGCGATAAAGGTAAGGGTTGACTCACTAAGAAAAAAAGGCTTAACTAATTTATAGCCAAGCCTTTTTTCTATTTTTCTTATCGCTTAAACACCTCGATGCTTTTCGTCTTCACGATCAAATCTGTGAATTTCCCTTTAAAACGGGTAGCACGAACGATATGATTATCTATCCAATGGTAGTTTCCTCCACGAGGCTTATTCATCAATAAACCATGATATTTGAAATCATGCTTATTCAACCAAGCTTCTGTAACATCTCTTGTCTCTTCTATTCTAGAAGTAAAGAAAGTGATGATGTGACCTTCGTCGTACCATTTATTCAGAATCTCTAAAGCATCTGGATATGGCATTGCTGTCACCATTCTTTCTGGCTCTTCATTTGGGATATCCTCACAAACAGTACCATCAATGTCTATCAAGTAATTTTTTACCTCTTCTGGTAAAGTAGGACTTAATGTTTCCCCTTTCTCATTAAAAATCTGCTGTAATTCGTATTCTTTGTTACTCTTTTCCATAATAGATAACTAGATTTTGATGTGCCACCTATAGCGGCACAAGTTTTTAAGATTTTGAGATAAGGCGTTGGTTAATTTTTATCAGAAATTCTTAAAACAGCTTTTAGATAGTGCAAATTTAACACTAACTTATACTTTTATGTACTATCTGTATATTTTTAACATCATTTTCATACAGACTACTAAAAAATAAAAGGAATGGAAGCCAATGGCTTCCATTCCTTTATATACAAAGCATAGCAAAAAATTAAGCTTTCGCTTCCTGTGATGCTACGAATTCTTTTATCCATTCTGAAGTAACAGATTTTGGTCTTTCTAATGGTGCACCTAAGGCTCTTGCCCAACAAGCTGCAGCCAATACGCCCATTGCTCTACTTACTCCGAATAATACGGTATAGAAACTATACTCTGTCATTCCATAATGTACCAATAATGCTCCTGAGTGTGCATCTACATTAGGCCAAGGATTTTTTACTTTACCTAAAGACTTCAAGATAGGAGGTACTACTTCAAATGCTTTCCAGATAACTTCAATGATATCTGAATTTTCGATATATTCCTCTGCAAATTTCTTCTGTGCAGTGAATCGTGGATCTGGTTCTCTAAGAACAGCGTGACCATAACCAGGAATCACTTTACCTGCTGCCAATGTAGTATTGACATAATCAGCAATTTGCTCCTTAGTTGGTTGGCGAGTTCCTAATGTATCTATCATACGGAATACCCACTTAATCACTTCTTGATTAGCTAAACCATGCAATGGTCCTGCTAATGCATCCATTCCTGCAGAAAGCGACAAATAAACATCACTCAATGTAGAACCTACCAATTGCGTAGTGTGAGCAGAAGCATTTCCTCCTTCGTGATCTGCGTGAATTGTTAAATACAAACGTAAAAGGCTATTGAAACCTGGTTTGTCCATACCTAACATATGTGCGAAGTTCGCTCCCCAATCCAATGATATATCTGGATTGATGTGATTACTATTGTGATAACTTCTTCTATATATATAAGCTGCTACACGAGGTAGTTTTGCTATCAAATTCATGCTATCTTCATAGGTAGCATCCCAGTATTCACTCTTATTCATTCCTTCTGCATATCTGCGAGCAAATATACTTTCAGTTTGCATAGAAGAAATAGCGATAGTAAACTGAGTCATTGGATGAGCATCCAAAGGTAGTGCATCTATTACCTTAAAGGTATGATCTGGGACTACAGATCTTCTCTTCCATTGTTCAGATAACCACTTTACTTGCTCATCTGTAGGAATCTCATCTACTAACATCAACCAAAATAAACCTTCTGGTAATGGCTCATTACAATCAGATGCTGTAGGTAATAATTTTCTCAATTCTGGTATAGAATAACCTCTAAAGCGAATACCTTCATTAGGGTCTAATTGCGATGTTTCATAGAGCATGCTTTTCACACCTCTCATACCTCCCATAGTCTGGGATAATTTAACATCACCTACTACCAAGTCCCCGTGATTTTTCTTTAGGGCTCTTACTTCAGCATATACTTTCTGAGCTTTTTCTTGGAATTTCTGTTTGAGAGGATCCATTCGACTTATTTCCTTATTAATGTTTTGAAAAGAATATTCTTTGTTCTTAAAAGTTATTTAAATTTGGTCATTAAAAATTTGTTACAATAAATTTAAAAAAGTTAAATTTAAACAACTAATTAATGACGTAGCAAACAAAATTTAATTTTGTTTGCTAATCATTAGAATGCTGCAAATTTAACAAATTATATACTAAATAATACCTTTGGTAGAATATGATGCTTATGAATTAGTTGTTAATTAGCGTTTACCTATCAATATTATAATATGAAAGCACTGGTTTTGAATGAAGTAGGACAATTATTGGAATATAAAGATGTTCCAAACCCTGTTGAAAAAGATGATTCTATTGTCGTAAAAGTGAGAGCTGGAGCATTGAACCATAGGGATGTATGGATTACAAAAGGAATGTACCCAGGTATTAAACCCAATATTATCTTGGGTTCTGACGGTGTTGGAATCTATAATGATCAAGAAGTTATTATTAATCCTAATCACAATTGGGGCGATAATCCAAAAGTTCAAGGAAAGGATTATCATATTTTGGGATTGCCTACTAATGGCACTTTTGCTGAAGAGGTGTTAGTTCATAAGAGCAAAATATGTCTTAAACCTAGACACTTATCATCAGAAGAAGCTGCTACTTTACCCCTCGGAGGAATGACGGCTTATCGTGCCTTATTCACTAAGTGTCAATTAAGAAAAGGAGAAAGAGTTCTTATCTCTGGCGTAGGTGGTGGAGTGGCTTTATTTGCCTTCCAATTTGCTGTGGCAGCAGGTGCGGAAGTGTGGGTTACGTCTGGTGCAGAATGGAAAATAGATAAAGCAATGAAAATGGGAGCTGCTGGAGGGGTTAGCTATAAGGATGCTGATTGGAAAGCATTTGGCAAAAAAACAGGTGGCTTTGATGTGATTATAGATAGTGCTGGTGGCGATGGATTTTCTAATTTAGTTAAGCTCGCTAATCCAGGAGGAAGAATGTGTTTTT
>JBNMOV010000113.1:0-12201 GCA_051275765.1 Maribacter sp.
ATGTTGCATCTCTCCATTGTACCAATTTCCACCAGCAGGGATTTGAGTTTGGTGAAACCATTTCGTATTATCCAATGTCGTTCCTGTGAATTCATCTTCCCAAACGAGGTTGTAACATTGTGAAAATACTACGAAAGGTAGTAGTAAAGTGATAATGAGTATTAATAGATTTCTCATAAAAGAAGGTTAGTTTTGAATAAAAAATAAAGAATTTATATACAACATTTCTTATATTTTTTCCACTAGCACAAGGACAAGATTCATTTCTACCAACTTTCCTTCCAAACTTATTCCTAGCAACAGTTAGTGGCTTAACGATTTTAGGTTTTGAATCAGATAGAAACCTAACAATAGGAATGGGATTGTCTTCTGTTCCAAATTCTAGACTTTTTTTTTCTTTGGGAACAGCATCTAAATTAACAAGACCAAGAATATCATAATTAAAGGATTTTTCTTCCCCTATTCTTAAACCTAACTTAATAGCATGTTCAATAGTTTCTTTTTCAAATACGACAACAGGACAATTATGGCAAAAATGGCTTCCTGAAAGATTACTCATGAATTCTGCCTCATCAATATCTGATTTCCCATAAAGCATGGCAGTACTTTTTTCTGCTGCCAATAATTCATCACAATCCGGACAATTAGCAATTTCGTCTATTGTTTTAATATACTTTCTTCTTGGAATATATATGCTGCTGCATTGTTCTAATTTTAAACAAGTTCCTAAATATCCATCTAAGGAACAAGAAAACCTAACTCCCCAACCTCCTAATAATATCCTCACTCTTTCCCTTAGGAATCGCAGCAATCAACTTCTGTGTATAATCTCGTTGAGGGTTCATGTAGATTTCATCTGCAATACCTGCTTCTTCAATCTTTCCTTTATTCATTACAATCATTCTATCACTCATGAATTTCACAACAGATAAATCATGCGAAATAAAGATATAAGTGAAACCAAATTTCTGACGTAATTCCATCAACAAATTCAATACCTGTGCTTGTACAGATACATCTAATGCAGAAACAGATTCATCACAAATGATGAATTTAGGGTTCATCGCCAATGCACGAGCGATACAGATACGCTGACGTTGTCCTCCAGAAAATTCATGAGGATAACGACTGAAATGTCTAGCTTCCAAACTTACTGTTTCTAATAATTCTCTTACTTTATCCCTTCTTTCATTGTCATTAGCTAAGATGCCATGAACCTGCATAGGTTCCATGATAGCATCGCCAATCGTCATTCTTGGATTTAAAGAAGAATACGGATCTTGGAAGATGATTTGCATATCTTTACGCAAATCTTTCATGTCTCTTTCATTGAGAGAAAGTACGTCTTTCCCTTCGAAGATGATTTCGCCTTCTCTTGCTGGAGCTAGTCTAAGTAAAGTACGTCCAAGTGTAGTTTTGCCACAGCCAGATTCTCCTACAAGTCCCATCGTTTCTCCTGGATATACATTGAAACTTACATCATCTACGGCTTTCACGTACTTAGTTACTTTTCCAAAGAAATTTCGTTCTGTTGGAAACCAAGTTCTCAATCCGTTGACTTGAAGAATAGGTGCTTTAGTCATCAAGGCTTCCATACGGGCCTTGGTCGTTTCTGGTTTTATTTTTACAGATTCGATGACTTCTTCTAATGATGCCTCTATTTCTGTAATAATCTTCTTGCCATCTGCTCCTATCTCTACATCCATAAAATCGGATACGATAGGTAATCTGCTCATTCTGTAATCCAATGGTGGACGACAGGCCAATAAACCTTTTGTATATGGGTGCTTAGGTTGAGTGAATATTTCCAAGGCAGTGCCTTGCTCCACTATCTTTCCTTTATACATTACGATTACCTTATCAGCAATCTCTGCTATTACACCTAAATCGTGTGTAATGAAAATAATCGAAGCATTTATTTCTCGCTTCAAATTATTCATCAATTCCAAAATAGTCTTCTGTACTGTAACATCCAATGCTGTAGTTGGCTCATCTGCTATCAGTATATCTGGATTGCAGGACATCGCCATGGCAATCATCACTCTTTGCTTTTGTCCTCCAGATAATTGGTGTGGATATGCTTTAAAAACTCTTTCTGGATTAGGAAGTTGTACTTTTGCGAATAACTCTAAGGTTAGTTTTTTGGCTTCTTCCTTAGAGGCCTTTTGGTGCAGCTGAATGGCTTCTGTTACTTGATTTCCACAAGTAAATACTGGATTAAGAGAAGTCATGGGTTCTTGGAAGATCATCGCCAATTCATTCCCTCTGATCTTTTGCATTTCTTCCTCTGTGAGTTGTACCAAATCAATAGGTTCTCCTTCTAAAGGATAATAGATGATCTGGCCTCCTGCTATTTTTCCAGGAGGGTTGGGAATCAAACGCATTGCAGAAAGAGAGGTAACGGATTTTCCCGAACCTGATTCTCCTACTATTCCTACAGTTTCTCCACGATATACTGTGAAACTCACATCATCTACTGCCTTTACTGTTCCTTCTTCTGTACTAAAGTAGGTTTTCAGATTGATAACTTCTAGTAGTTTCCTTTTCTCCATGATGTATATAATTGGAATTTGCAATAGCTAAGTGCGACTATGATAGACATAGTACGATTCCAAAAGTAATGAAAAAATTACAGATAGAAATATAATGAAGATGAAGTTGTTTAAAAACTTCAACAAAAAATAAGGAGATGACTATATTTAGCAGCAAGATTTTACTAATCTCCAGTTCACGATATGGGATATAGCTACGATGAAACCACCTATTGCTGTAATGAAATGTTCTGTAAATCCGTGAGGTAAGAATCTACTTGATATTAAGAAAGCAAAACCTACTGCTACTATAATAAGTGGCTTGATGTTGCGATGATGTTTTTTATAAGAAGGGATTAATGACGAAGTAGCAATGATAAGACTAATACCTAAAAAGACGAATTCTATCATATGGTTTCCTAAAAAGGATAGACCACTAAATGCTGATACCGTCAATATAAGTGGCAATGCTGCACAATGAACAGCACATAGCATGGATGCTAAAAATCCTAGAAAATCTTTATTGATAGATAAAAAGCTGTTAGTCTTAACTGTATTTGCCATATAAATGCAATTCTGTTACAATTGCAAATATATGCAACAAGGTTGCAAGAAGCAAGGATTTAGGATTATTTTTGTAACATTCCTTCTGCTTTCCTTAGCATATCTCCTAGATCCTTCATAGATTCTTTCTGTACTTCCATCATTTGTTGAGGAGTCAATTGTATATCATTCCCATGATTATGGTGCTGATGTCCTTCCTGAGAATGATCGTGTTCATGCTCAAACCCTGGAACTTCTATTCTATTTTCCTCCCACCTTTTATAGGATTTTTCTATTCTATTGGCAAGATCTATGAATTTCATGTCTTCTTCTCCCAGTTCTTTTCCAGCAGATTGTATCGTAGATTTTTTTGCGTTGAGTTCTTCTATGATAGATTGAAGTGATTTTTCTACTTCAATTGCTTCATTATGGTACTTGAATGCTTCTATGAGTAATGGATCTTGTACTTCAGCTTGTTGTTGTCCAGTACTACAAGATGCTAGGATGATGGTTATTAACAATAAAAATGATATGGATTTTAAGCTACGCATAATTCACAAGTTCCTTTGATGATGAGATGGGCTGATTTTTGGGTATAGCCATGAGGTAAACCAATAGAAGGTACCGTTACATTATCTAGACAGAAGGTCTTGCCACACTTTTCACAATTAAAGTGAGCATGATCGTCTTCATGATGATGATGTTCGCAAGCACCTTGGCAGAGAGCATAGCGGGCGGTATCTGTTCCGTCTATAGCCTTATGTATAATACCGCTCTCCTCAAATTTTTTCAAGGTGCGATATAATGTTACTCGATCTGTTTCTTCTAGTTCCCTTTCCAATTCTGCATGAGAAAGTGCTTCATTCTTTTGAAGGAATATTTCCAATACTTTTATTCGTATCGGCGTTTTCCGTAGATCGTGCTTAACTAATATGGATGACATCTGATTCATTAGTTCAAATTTCGGCAAAAAAACGCTGCTTGGCAAATGATAATGCTCTTACATCAAAATAATCCTAGTATTAGTCGATGAAAGATGCAGATAATAGGTGAATAGGGATATACTTGTAGTATTAATCAAGCAAACTCAATTATTAATATGGATACATCAGAAAATCATTTATCAGTCCCATTTGAAGAACATGCTATTAGTCAGGATGATAAGCAATGGGGAATGTTGGCACATTTAGGAACTTTTTTAGGAGCTATCGTTCCTTTTGGAAATATTATAGCACCTCTCGTTATGATGTCAATGTATCAAGAAAAATCTGAATTTGTAGTTAAGCATGCTAAAGAAGCACTTAATTTTCAACTTTCATTATTGATATATTACACGATAGCAGGGATGTCCATCTTTTTCTTGATAGGTTTTTTGTTATTGCCTTTGGTATTTGTTTTTGCTATTATATATACTGTAGTTGCAGGATTAAAAGCTAATGAAGGAGAGGATTATCAATACCCTTTTACGATAAGATTTATTAAATAAATTTCATAAGTGAAACGTATTTAATAAATTGATCCAGAATGGGTAGTAATTCTTTAGAAGGAAAAAGAACAAGCATAATGGCTCATGTTATTAAATTCATTTCACTAATATACGCATTTTTGAAATAAACTGCGTGATGTATAATAGCGTTCATACCGTAATTTTTATATAAAAGAGTGCTGCCTAGAGTTTTTTCCAATAAAAAAGAAGAGACTATACAAGGCAGCCTCTTCTTTTTATAATATGTTTGAATATCTCTTACTTCACTCGAATAGTTACTGTTTCTCCTATCCAACATCCTACTCTATAGCTTCCACCTACTTCTTTTCCATTCAAGAATACCATTTCCTTATTTGGTAACTGACCACTATAAGAATTGATTTTCTTTTGTGCATCTGCCTGTACATCTGGATCAGAAGAAACTGACTTAGCTTTGCTCCATTTGTTTATAGCTGCGATGATGACCATTCTCTGCTCGAAAGTATTCTTTCCACAACTTCTTGCACTCTTAGCATATAAATCCCCTAATAGATTATAAGGTTTTCCATTGCTAGAATCCAAAGAAGCAGCTTTTCTGATGTGCTCTTTTGCTTTGGAATATTTATTCAGTTTCCGTCCGTAAGTTACCGCTAGATAATAGTGATAATCAGCTTTTTTACTTGGATCAGATTCGACATTGATAGCTTCTTTGTATTTGGTGACAGCCGTATCGTAATCTCCTGATTTGTATGCTTTTTGAGCAATATAGGCAGGATTACTTTCCAAGAAATCTTGCTTCATTTTTTCTCTTTCCTCCTGTCTTCTTTTCTCTTCAGCAGCACGATCCTTTTGCATTTTAGCATAGATTTCTGTCATCAGTGCTTCATCAGATGTACATCCGTTAGCTTCTAGAGTTTGATATACCCTAGTATACGTTTCCTTGTCATCAGGATTAGCATCATATTCAGGTCTAATCTTTGCTACATGAAAAGTACATCCAAAAATGTCTCCTCCTATCTGATCGAATTTTCTATTAGCTAAATCTTTTTGCTGCTGGAAGTATGCTTTAAATTGTGTACTATTTGCAATACCGTTATCACATACTTCATTCAAGTAGGTATGGATAGCTCTTGCTTTATCAGCATCTAATGTCTTATCCAAAAAGAAATTCACGACTACATCTGCATAAATATAAACAACACTATATCCGAGGTCTTTTCCAGTAGCAGTAGATGCTTCTTCTAATAGGTCAAAAATGACTTGTCTATCATAATTGAAAGTATAGTATAATTCAAAAGCCTTATTTTCTAATAAGTATGCTTTTTTATCCTTTCCTTTTTTATCTTTTGGATAGCAATTATATTCCTTATCATAAAGCCCTAAAAATGTTTCTAACATTTTTTCTTGCTTGGTAGCATCTGTTTGTGCTGCATACATTTCTTTAATGAGGGCTCTTCCATCACTATAATGCGAGGCTCTATTGCCATCTGCTGCTGGAGCTGCCGCATATACTTTTTCCCAGAGAGGGTATGCTTCAGCAAAGTTTTTAGCCTTGATAGCATCCCTATAAAACATGTGTGTATTCTCTAAATCATCTTTATTAGCTGCTCCGTCCCATGTTTCACATTGGGCATGAGTAGTATTTCCAATGAATGCAAATACTGAAAGTGTAAGTAGTGATTTGTAAACCGTCTTTAAACGCATATTAATTATATTTACTTTTGTAGAACCAAAGGTTATCGTTTAAGGTGAAGCCTAAGGTTAGTTTAAAATAAGTTTCTTTTAAAAATTCCGCATCCCCGTATTGTCCAACCTCCGCTGATAAATTAACGAAGGATATCAATTTTCTATTGTCAAGGTCTGGCTGAAGAGGTAGCCCAACACCGAAAGTTACTGCTTTTTGGCTAAAAGAACCAGAGCCTTCGATCACTCTAGGATCTGAACTATAAAATCCTCCTAGTCTGTACGTTATACGCTTTCTGTACTGCTTAAAAGGAGCGTCATATTTAGGTAAAATCTCTGCCCCAAAGGCAATTCTAAATGAATTGTTAAGTACCTCGTCGTCTAGGTCATTTGTATATTTACTCCATCCAGAATAAGTATAATCCATGCCTATTTTCCAACTACCGTCCCTAGAGAACATGATACCTGCACCTACTTCTGCTGGTAAAGTTATCTTACCTTCTGCTACTTGATTACTAGTGCTGATGATAGAATCTACATCTACTAATGATCCATTCACTGCTTGTCGTCTTTCGTTAGCAAAATCTGTTGACGTACTAATTTTGTTCTTAGAATTTCCATATAATCCTAAAGTAATTCTAGTACGAGGTTTTTTGATTTCTTTACCTTTGCCATCATACTCCTTTTCCTGTGGTAAAAGAAACTCGTATAATCCTCCTACATTCCATACAAAACCATTATAGTTGGTTTCAGCAACGAATCTATTTCTATATTCATTGTCTATATCTAAGAGGTAGTCCCAATGTTCTGACGTTTTTTTTCCAAAAAGATACCCTATATTAGCACCTATCGACATGTTTTTATATCTGAATGAATTTCCCCAGAGGAATTTATATGTTCCACCAGTTCCTTCAAAGGTACTTTCTATGTTCCCAATACCTGCTATGGAATCGCTTTCTAGTAAATCATAACCAACACTGGAATAGGGAGTAAGGCTTATAGTCATTCCTAGACTATAAGGTCTCTTTTTTCTTTCATTCAACTTATTCAGCGAATTAAAAAGAGGGAAGCCCAATGCTAGGTAACTAAGATTACCTGTATTGACTCTATCTATTTCATTAGGTGTTTTCATTATCTTATGTTGATAATATCCTCCTACTTCGAATGCAGTCTGATTAAGAAAACTACTTGATGCAGGGTTTTGGACATTCATCTGATATATATCATGATAAGTAGCCGTCAAACCAGGCATAGCATTTAGTCCTGCGAAGTTGAGATTATTCAGATTACCTAATCCTAGGATGGTATATGGATCGTTTACTTTTGGCTGTGCGAAAAGGCTGGTGCTCACGAAAAGCATCATAACCAAAAAGCTCGCTGATTTTAAATCACGCTGCATTATATTCTAATATTTTATTTAAACCTATTAATACCAAGTGAGATTCTACACAGGTATTCCAATTTATGAGTTTATCCAATAAAGAGGCGTCGCCTCCTGTAAGGATCGTTGTTAATGTTTCTGTTTGCTGATCAAATCGCTGAATGAATCCTTGTACTTCAAGAGCTGTTCCCCATACAGCCCCGTTTCTTATGGCTGTTTCAGTACTATAACCTCTATCTGTATCCGGATGCTGCTTACTGACCAAAGGTAATGCAGCAGTAAATTCATCCATCGCTCTGAGTCGCATGCTAATTCCAGGAGCTATATTGCCACCTAAGTATACATTATTAGCATTGATTAAATCATATGTAATACAAGTTCCTGCATCAATAACTAAGCAATCTTTTTTAGGAAATAGGCTGGCAGCTCCTATTACTGCTGCTACCCTATCTTTACCCAGTGTTTTTGGTGTTGTATAGGTACTTTGAATTGGGACAGGGGTTGTTGTTGATAGACGAATATAATGATATTGTTGTTTTAGGTATTCTTCCAATTCTTCAGCGACTATCGCAGTAGAAGAAAGTATTACCTTTTCAACCTGATGTTTATTCAAGTATACTATTAAAGCATTAATATCATCATTAGCTATATTCATATCATGAATGAGATCGTCTCTTTCGAAAAGACCTACTTTCATGCGAGTATTACCAATATCTATTGCAATATTCAATTTATATCCGTTGTGTCAAATAAAATTAATGTCTGAAATGACGGATACCTGTGGTAACCATTGCTAATCCATTTTCATTACAATAACTGATGCTCATATGATCATTCTTTGAACCTCCTGGCTGTACCACTGCTACTACTCCAGCTTCATCTGCAATTTCTACACAATCTGGAAAAGGAAAGAAAGCATCTGATGCCATTACTGAACCCGTTATATCAAAACCAAATTGCTTTGCTTTTGCTATTGCTTGTTTGCAGGCATCTATTCTTGATGTTTGCCCACAACCCATTCCTATCATTTGCTTACCCTTCACAAGTACGATAGTATTAGATTTTACATGCTTCGCACATTTGTTAGCATATTCCAAATCCTCTAGTACTTCTGTAGCTGGTGCTTTTTCTGTTACTTGTTGGAATTCAGCAGCACCTTCCATCTTCATGTCTGTGTCTTGCTCGATTACTCCATTTAGTAAACTTCTGTAGCTCTTTGGTTGCACGTCGAAATCGCTTATCTTTAGAATCCTTCGTGTTTTCTTCGTTTTTAACACTGCCAGTGCTTCTTCTGTGAAATCAGGAGCAATCAGTATTTCATAAAACATGGAAGTAATATCTTCAGCTGTAGCCAAATCTATGGTTACATTACTTACTAATATTCCTCCAAAAGCAGAAATATTATCACAGGCTAATGCTGCCTTCCATGCATCAAAAATATTAGAACGAGTAGCTACTCCACAAGCATTCGTATGTTTAATGACAATGAATGTTGGCTCTGCATCCTTGAATTCTCTCATGAATGAAACACCTGCATCTACATCCACTAGATTATTATAGGATAATGCCTTGCCATGTAACTGAGCAAACATACTTTTCAAATCTCCATAGAACTTAGCAGACTGATGTGGGTTTTCTCCATATCTCAAAACCTGTCCTTCATCATAACTAGCTTTAAATGCTGTTTCTTCTATTTCTCTATTGAAATAATTATGAATAGCTACATCGTAATTAGAAGAAACTGCAAATGATTTTCTAGCTAATCGCTTTCTATCCGCTAGATCTGTATGACCATCTTTTTCATTCAATAACTGTAAAAGACCGTCATATTCGTCTGCTGAAGGAATGATAACTACATCATTATAGTTTTTGGCAGCAGCTCGAATGAGTGATATGCCACCTATATCTATTTTCTCAATGATAGCCGCTTCATCATCTGTGCTTGCCACAGTCTTTTCGAAAGGATATAAATCCACTATAACCAAGTCTATCTCAGGTATATTGAATTCTGTCAATTGCTTGAGATGATCTTCTTCTCTTCTCGCCAGTATTCCTCCAAAAACCATTGGATGAAGTGTCTTGACTCTACCATCTAAAATAGATGGATAAGAGGTCAAATCCTCAACAGGTGTAACAGGAATATCTAGATTTTCGATGAATCGTTGTGTACCTCCAGTAGAGATAATTTGTACACCTAATTCATGTAATTTTTTAGCTATAGTATCTATACCGTCTTTATGAAAAACAGAGATAAGTGCTGACTTGATTTTGATATGAGACATTAGTCGGAAATTATGTTTTTAACCTGTTAGACTTATTCGACTACTTATGAATAAGTCTATTGTTCCAATAATGCGTGCAAAGGTACATTTTTCAATTCAAAAGGCTAAGAAGCTGTTTGAATTTATATTTTTAGCTTAACTATAAAAACGACTTAATCTTTGGATTTATTCCAAAGATCATCCTAGTCGTTATTTTTAGGGGGCAAATCTGAAGGAGTTATTTTTGGAGTAGAGGCTTGGTTTTCTGAATAAGAAGTAGGTATAGGGTTAGTGGTTTTTTCTTTGGTATTATTTTCTTTCGATTCTTCTGTGAGCACCCCAACTAAGTTTCTGGTATAGAAAATGGAGATGGCTAAGATAGCTAAAGCCAATACAGATAATGCAGGAATATTATTTTGTAATAAGAAAAAGTCATATGTTCCATGCAAGATAACTGCTCCTGCAAACCCTAGAAAGAGATGTTGGAATTTATATTTATTGTTGTGGCTGAACTTAGCTAAACCGATGTGATAGCCCATGAAAATAGCAAATGCAGCATGTGCTGGAACAGCTGTGACTGCACGTAGAAGCATCGTCTGCATTCCGTGGATATCAGAATAAATCAGATTCTCTAAGGTAGCGAAGCCCATTGAGACCATTATGCTGTAGACTATGCCATCCAATGGTTCGTTAAATGCTTTCCAAGGATAGGCAAATAGCATGATACAAGCGAATTTTACAAATTCTTCGCTAAATCCAACAACACCAAAGGCAAGTGTAAATGTTTCGAGTACATCTCCTGATTCTGTAATACCAAGAGAAAAACCATATTCTTCCATACAGATAGCAGGAAAAGAACTTCCTACTCCTGCAAAAAAACATAGGATCAATAAGATAACGGGTTCTTTATCGTGTCGATCCCGGTACAGTATCCATGAACAGATAATGACCGCCGGAAGGATTGCCAATATGGTCTGAAGTGTATTCAATAAAGTGGTATAAGTTGAAGGCGTAGGTAATTAATAACAGATATGAAATAAGAAATCAAATTCATATATTATTAATTACCTACGCCCAAAGGGATATTGAATATTTATTTATTCGACATTCCTAAAGTTCTTAATTTTTATAAAAAATCCATTTACCTAATTCCTTAAAGGTAACTTTTTTACCATACATAAGTACACCTACTCTGTAAATCCTACTGGATAACCACACAAAAAATATGACAGAAGCTATTAATATGACAACGGATAGCAAAATTTCCCACCATGCAGGCTCGAAAGCTAGTCTAGCAGGCATAACTATAGGTGAGAAAAACGGCACCATTGATGACCAAGTAGCTAAAGAGCTGTTAGGATTCTGGACAACTGCAAACATGATGTAGAACGCCATGATAACAGGTAATGTGATAGGTAGAGTCAAGGCTTGACTTTCTCCTGTATCATCGCTCATAGCAGATCCTACTGCTGCAAAAAGAGAAGCATACATCAAGTAACCACCAAGAAAATATATGATAAACAAGGGTATAATCAATAGCCAGTTTTGGTTCATGAGTTCTTTGATAACTAAACTAATGTCCTGTTCCATTTCTGACATTTCTACACCAGTCATCTGAGTATTGGAATCCTGCATGGCTTGTGGATCAATGTTGAATACTAATGTAACGATGACTAAAATAATGGGTATCAATATGCCCCATATGGCTACTTGTGTCAATCCTACCAGTCCTACTCCGATGATTTTCCCCATCATCAAATCAAATGGTTTGACAGAAGATATCATGACTTCTACTATACGACTAGTTTTTTCTTCCATTACGCTACGCATAACCATCATTCCGTATAGAAATACTGCAAAATACATGATGAAGCCCATGGTTCCACCTATTCCTGTGGCTATCAATGTAGCTGTAGTACTGACTGCTTCATCCTCTTCTTTAGCTTTTTTACGTTCTAGTGTTACACTAGTTTTTAAGCTATTTAAGCTGTCTTGATTAAAACCAAATTTGCCTGCTTTATAGGTGTAAATATTCTTTTCAATATCAGATTCTATCTTTTCGATAATTCCGATTCCCATTACTCCTTCTGAAGAATAATAATTAACATCGTATTCTTTTTTAGATAGGTCTGTAATAGGAGGCAGTTCTAATACTGCATCGTATTTTTCACTTTCTTTATATTTGTCAGCAGTTCCATTTACTTTTTCAAAAGAAAGTCCTTTGCCTTCTTTCAAGCTAAGGGGACTACCTAGAATATTAGTAGAATCTATGACTGCTACATTTCTTTTTTCTTCGCCTTGGTATGTCATCACATAGCCTACTACCACAAAGAAAAT
>JBNMOV010000114.1:0-12134 GCA_051275765.1 Maribacter sp.
GAGGATGGAGAAGGATATACATTCTGGTTTGATGAGGTCAAATTTGAAAACATTGAGACCATCGTAAATCAAGGTGGATCCATTTTATTAGGACAAGATCAAACAACAACAACTGAAACAGGACTGGATGTGACCATAGAAGGATTGACTAATACCTTTAATTTATCAACAGGGATTGATCAAACTACTAATATAGCTCCTTCTTATTTTACATTTTCTTCTTCTGTTCCTTCTATCGCAACTGTCAGTGAATTAGGTGTTGTTACATTACTTGATCAAGGAAGTTCAGTCATTACTGCAACATTTCGTGAAGCAGATGCACTAGGTTCTTTAACTGTAGAATCTACTGGAGACGCTGTATTGCCAGCAATTCCTGCTCCTGTTCCTACTACTAGCCAAGATAGTGTTATCTCAATGTTTAGTAATGCTTATAATGATGTTCCTGTAGATGTATGGAATACTTTCTGGGAGTTTTCAACAGCATTAACAGACGATGTACAAGTAAATGGTGATGACATAAAACGATATACTAATCTAAATTTTGTAGGAATTGAGTTTACTTCCCAAACGATAGATGCGTCAGAAATGACTCATTTTCATATGGATATATGGACACCAAGCCCAACAAATTCTTCTGAATCATTTAAGATATTATTGGTTGATTTTGGTGCTGATAATTCTTTTGATGGTGGGGATGATTCATCTCACGAATTATCATTTACCAGTCCTACATTAAGTACAGGAAACTGGATAAGTTTAGATATCCCTTTTTCAAGTTTCCCTGGTTTAACCAATAGAGAAAATTTGGCACAATTGGTACTTTCTGGAGAAGTCCCTACAGTATTTGTAGATAATGTTTATTTCTACCAAGGAGACAATACAGGTACAGGTAGTGATGAACCAACAGTAGCAGCTCCCACACCAAGCGAAGATCCATCTGGTGTCATTTCTATCTTTAGTGATACTTATACTAATGAAGCAGGAATAGATTTCTATCCTGACTGGGGACAAGGAAACGTAGTAAGTGAAGTAGCAATAGCAGGAAACAATACCTTACTATATTCGGGTTTAGATTATCAAGGTATTCAATTGGGAAGTAATTTAGATGTGTCAAGTATGACTCATCTTCACATTGATTATTGGACAAATAACTCAACTGCACTCAACGCATTTCTTATTAGTGATGGTCCTGTAGAAACACCTTCTATTTTGGCTGTACCTACTTCAGGATGGGCAAGTGTAGATATTCCTTTATCTGATTTCTCTCCTGTTGACCTTGCTGGTATTATTCAGTTGAAATTTGATGGGAATGGTGATATTTATTTGGATAATATCTATTTCCATAATGAGTAAATAAGTACCAGGTATCTGTTGGGTTAATCTATTACAATAGATGATATTATGCAACAATACTAAAGGATGGCGAATAAATAATCCATAGATATGGGTTCCTTAGTGAAACGCATTTAATAAATTGAGCTAGAATGGGTAGTAATTTTTTCTTCTAAAGAATTCAAAAAATCGTTGCATAGCCGTAGCTACGGAACTATTTTTTGTATTTTTTAGAAGAAAAAAGAACAAGCATAATGGCTCAGGTTATTGAATTCGTTTCACTTATGCTACCTCTTTATACTTGAAAGAGTGCATTTCATGCTATCGCTCCACAAGAATGATAACATGAAATGCACCCAATTAAAATATATTCAAAGAAATCAATATTTAGAGATGAAAAAGAATTATTCCAATTGGATAAAAAGTATTTTACCATTAGCTATAATTTTCATGTTTTTGGGTTGTGGAAATGATAATAAAGTTGAGGAGTATGATTGGCAATTAGTCTGGTCTGATGAATTTGAAGGAGAAGAAGGACAATCTCTAGATGAAACGAAATGGAACTATGATATAGGAACAGATTGGGGTAATAATCAACAAGAATATGATACAGATCGTCTAGAAAATGTTTCTCTTGATGGAGCTGGCAATTTGGCGATTACCGCAATAAGAGAAAACTTTGAAGGCTCTTCTTTTACATCTGCTCGTATTACAACAAAAGGCTTATTTGATCAAGCATATGGTCGTTTTGAAGCTCGAATTAAAATGCCTCTGGGATCAGGTATTTGGCCTGCTTTCTGGATGTTAGGTACTGATATAGATGTGGTAAGTTGGCCACAATGTGGTGAAATTGACATAGTAGAATATCGAGGTCAAGAACCAACCATCATTCATGGTTCTGTTCATGGACCTGGTTATTCAGGTGGTGCAGCAATTAGTAAAACCTATACTTTGCAAAATAGCAGATTTGATGTTGATTTCCATTTATTTGCTGTAGAATGGACAGCAGATTATATAGATTTTTATGTTGATGATAACCTATATCAAAGAATTGAGCCAGATGATGTAACTGGAGAATGGGTATATGACCATTCTTTTTATATCATATTAAATCTTGCTATAGGTGGTAATTTTGTTGGCTTTGATACAGCTAACACTTCTTTTCCACAAACCATGCTTGTGGATTGGGTAAGGGTATATAAAGATGGTATCTAATCATTTATTCTCCGAAACTCTTCCTTATTATTAGAAAGAGTTATTGAATAGATACTTAATGGAATTCTTGATGATAATTACAAGTAGAAAGGAAGAATTTTAAATTAGTTATCCTAATAATCGTTCAAATTAAAATTGAGTTCAAATGAGAACAATAACATGGAAAGTGATAATTCTTACAATGGCTATAATACTCAATCTTTCGTGTAATAATCAACAAACTCTAGAGGACAATATTCAGTCACCAAAACATAATAAATTGACAGCTAAAGATATATTAGGAAATCCAGACTACTTAGCCATATCCTATGGAGGATATCGCCAGAAATCTCGTAATATACAGCCTACAGTAGAACAATTAAAAGAGGATATGAAAATCCTGGCAGCAATGAATATTAAGGTGTTACGTACTTACAATACTAAATTAGCTCATGCTTCTAATGTATTAAAAGCTATCCGGGAATTGAAAGAGGAGGATTCCAGTTTTGAAATGTATATGATGTTGGGTGTATGGATCGATTGTGAGAATGCATGGACAGATCATCCCAATCACGATTATGAAGATGTCAAAGGCAATAGTGCAGAAATCCAAAGAGCAGTAGATTTAGCTAATCAATATCCTGATATTGTCAAAATTATTGCTGTAGGGAATGAAGCAATGGTCAAGTGGGCAGCTATTTATTATGTACAACCATGGGTAATATTGAAATGGGTAAATCACTTACAAGGGCTAAAAAAAGTGGGTGAAATTCCTAAAGATCTTTGGATTACTAGTTCAGATAATTTTGCCTCTTGGGGTGGCGGGGGAAGCGAATATCATACAGAAGATTTATCTAGGTTGATTAGATCTGTTGATTATGTATCACTACATACTTATCCTATGCACGATACACATTATAATTCACAATTCTGGGGGATTATGGAAAGCGAAGATAGTTTAACAGATATAGAAAAAATTAAGGCTGCTATGGAGCGGGCTAAAGAATATGCTGTCTTACAATATCAAAATACAACAGATTATATTAGAGCTATAGATAGTGAAAAGCTTGTCCATATTGGTGAGACAGGTTGGGCAAGTTCATCTAATGGACACTATGGTAGTCTTGGTTCTATGGCTACTGATGAATATAAAGAAAGTATTTATTACAACCTCATGCGAGACTGGACCAATAAAGAAGGAATATCTTGCTTTTATTTTGAAGCATTTGATGAACCATGGAAGGCTAGTGATAATCCAGGTAATTCAGAAAATCATTTTGGTCTTTTTGATATCAATGGAAAAGCCAAATATGTGGTATGGGATTTAGTAGATCAAGGTGCTTTTAAAGGGTTAAGTAGAAATGGACATGCCATTGTAAAAACTTATGATGGAGATAAAAAAGCCTTATTAAAAGATGTTCTTTTTCCCCCCTTGAAAGAAGCCGTAGAAATAGCATATTAAAGGAAACAGGATAATAATAACCTTTTGGGGAAGATAGTTTTTGTATCATTCCTTGAGAATGCGAATCTAAGAAAGATTTATATGTCTATAAAAATGTAAATACAAGATGATCATCAAATATAGTTTCACTTTATCATTAATAGTCATTATGCTCAGTGCATGTACTACCTCAAAAGAAGAACTGAATATTGAAGTATTTGAAACTTCAGCTAGTGGTAACCAACTTAAAAAAATAACGAAATTCCCTTCAGTTGAAGGAGATATTACCAGCATAAAATTGTCACCAGAAGAGACCTTTCAAACCATCACAGGATTTGGAGGTTCTTTCACAGAAGCATCTGCTTCTCTCTTAAATCGCTTAGGTAAAGAGAATCGTGCTAAGATTATAGAGGCTTACTTTGGAGACAATGGAGCAAAATATTCCTTGACTCGCACACACATGAATTCTTGCGATTTTTCTTTAAGCAATTATTCTTATGCATCAGTAGAAGGTGATAAAGCATTAGACAGTTTTTCCATAAAGGAAGATAAGGATGATCTCATTCCAATGATAAAGGAAGCAATGGCTGCATCAAATGAGGGATTCAAAATCATATCGTCTCCTTGGACTGCACCACCATGGATGAAAGATAATAAGGATTGGCGTGGAGGAAAATTATTACCAGAATATTATGATACTTGGGCATTATTCTTCTCTAAATATATAGATGCTTATAAAGCAGAAGGAATTGATATATGGGGTATTACTGTAGAAAATGAACCACTAGGTAATGCTAACAATTGGGAAAGTATGCATTATTCAGCAGAAGAAATGAACGCATTTGTTGCCAATCATTTGGGTCCTAAATTGGAGGCAGATAAACAAGATGTTGTATTACTAGGTTATGACCAGAATCGAGATCATCTAAGTCATTGGGTCGATGTAATGTATAAGGATGAAGCTGCCGCCAAATACTTTGATGGAACTGCGATTCATTGGTACGCCAGTACATATGATTTTTTTCCTAAAACACTCCAATATGCACATAATGCAGCACCTAATAAATACCTCATACAAACAGAAGCTTGTGTAGATTCTGAAATCCCAAAATGGAAAGATGATCAATGGTATTGGAGTAAAGAAGCAACCGATTGGGGCTGGGATTGGGCAACAGAAGAAGATAAACACCTACATCCAAAATATGCTCCAGTTAATCGATATGCAGAAGATATTATTGGTTGCCTCAATAATTGGGTAGATGGATGGATAGATTGGAATATGGTGCTAGACAAACAAGGTGGACCTAATTGGTTTAAAAACTGGTGTGTCGCTCCTGTTATCGTCGATCCTGAAGCCGATGAAGTTTATTTTACGCCTATCTATTATACATTATCACACTTCAGTAGATATATACGTCCTGGAGCAAAAAGGATTGGATTTGATTCTTCAGACAATTCTATAAAAGTAACCGCTGCACAAAATCCTGATGGTTCTATAGCCATCGTGGTATTTAATCCTGAACAAAAAGCAAAGTCTTTCAAAATTGAATTAAAGGAACAATCTGCTGTTATACAGATTAGTCCTCTAGCTATACAAACCATTGTCCTCCAACCTTAAACCTTATATTAATTATGTCAAATCAGAAAACAGTATCCAGAGATAAAGTCCCTTTAGGTCAAAAAGTTGCCTTTGGTGCTGGACACCTTGTGCTTAACTTATTACCTGGAGCACTAGGTATATTTTCATTCTTCTTACTTACTGCATTTGGAATGGATCCTTTTCTTGCAGGATTACTAGGTGGTCTTCCAAGAATATTTGATGCTGTTACTGATCCTATTATGGGATTCATCTCTGATAATACTAAATCAAGATGGGGTCGAAGAAGACCTTATATTTTTGTGGGTGCCATTTTGAGTGGAATTTTATATGCCCTTTTATGGCAATTAGATGAAACCAATTCGGAAGCCTACAATTTTTGGTATTTTCTGATTTTTTCAATGGTATTCCTTCTTGGAAATACCATGTTTGCCACACCACTAATTGGCTTAGGTTATGAAATGACATCTGATTATAATGAACGTACTCGTTTAATGGCATTTTCACAAACCATTGGTCAAATTGCATGGATGATTGTTCCTTGGTTTTGGGTAATTATTGCAGATCCCCAGATATTTGAAACCCAAGCTATGGGTGTTCGCCAACTTTCAATGATTGTAGGTGGGGCATGCATTGTTTTAGGAGTATTACCCGCTATTTTTTGTAGAGGGATTGATGCTTCTCATATGGAAAACAGAAAGGAAATCAACTTTAAATCCATGTTTTCTAATTTGATTGCTTTATTTCAATCCATTAAAGAAGTTGTCAAAAACAAACCTTTTCTGAAACTCTGTGGAGCTACATTCCTAGTATTCAATGGTTTCCAAATGGTCGCATCTTTTAGTTTTTTTATCATTCTATACTATATGTTCAATGGTAGTTATGAAGGTGCTGGAACATGGCCTGCATGGTTTTCTACTATTACTGCTATTGTAACTGCATTTCTAATCATTCCTATTGTTTCTCGAATAGCTAATAAATGGGGGAAAAGAAAAGCATTTATTATTTCTACTGCCTTATCCATCGTAGGATATATTCTTAAATGGTGGGGATTTGATACTACTTTAAATGCTTCCTTCAATAATACGTCCTTAGGACAAGGACTCAATAATATCATTGCAAGTATCTTTGGAATTTTAGACCCAATTTTGGAAAGTATGGGGATGTCATGGTTTAGTATTGATGCCAGCAATGGTGTTCCTTGGTTGATGTTTATTCCAATTCCTTTTATTGCATTTGGTTTGGGTGGATTATTCACATTGATGATGAGTATGACAGCAGATGTTTGTGATTTAGATGAATTAGATAATGGTATGCCACGTAAAGAAGCAACGTTTGGTGCTATTTATTGGTGGATGGTAAAACTAGGACAAGCATTGGCATTGGTTCTAGGAGGTTTAGTGTTAAAAGTAGTCGGTTTCGAATCTGGTGCTGCCACACAAACTGCTGAGACAATGTATAATTTAAGGGTTGCAGATATCTTAATTCCTTCTCTTACTGCGGCATTAGCTATTTGGATAATGTGGAAATATAGTCTTGATGAGAAAAGAGCAAGGGAGATAAAAACAGAATTAGAAGAACGAAGAGGAAAATTATAATGAAGAACTTGTTTTAAAAATGATAGGAATTGCAGATAAACCTGCAATTCCTATGTTTAAATAGTTCTATTTTCTGAAAAAATGTTCTTAATCTAATTACTTTTTGTATAAAATACACTAAGCTAGTATATTTGTCAATTCATTCATTAAGTCAATTGTGAGAAAGCAAAAAACCATATAACATGTCTTATAGAGAGAAAAAGAAACTATCCCTAACTGGGATAAACTATGCGGATAAAACACCTAAGGAAATCCATAATTTATTCCACGAAGTACTGGAAAACGGTATACATGGCTTATGTTATAGTGCTTATGAAGAAGGACAAGAACCAGGGCATATATTAACAGAGGAACAAATAAGAAGGCGCATGAAAATTATTGCTCCTCATACGAAATGGATACGTTCTTTTTCTTGTGTAGAGGGGCATGAATTAGTACCCAAAATCGCACATGAATATGGACTTAAAACTCTTGTAGGTGCTTGGTTGGGGAAAGATAAAGAGCTCAACGAAAAAGAAATAGCTAACTTGATAGAGTTAGCAAAGAATGGTTATGTTGACATTGCTGCAGTAGGTAATGAAGTCATGTATCGCCAGGATTTGACTGAAGATGAACTCTTAGAATATATCCATCAAGTAAAAGAGGCTATTCCTGATATCGAAGTTGGTTATGTAGATGCTTATTACGAATTTACCAAACGACCAAAAATCACAGAAGCATGTGATGTAATCTTATCCAATTGCTATCCTTTCTGGGAAGGATGCCATATTGATTATTCTTTGCCATATATGAAGCAAATGTTTCATGAAGCTTTAAGTGCTGGACAAGGTAAAAAAGTAATCATTACAGAAACTGGTTGGCCTAATAAAGGAAGCAACTGTGATGGATCAGAACCTTCCCAAGAAAATGCACTACGCTACTTCCTCAACGCACAACAATGGTCTCTCGACGAAGATATTGAAATGTTTTATTTCACTTCCTTTGACGAATCATGGAAAGTAGGTGATGAAGGCGATGTTGGTGCTTATTGGGGTTTGTGGGATAAGGATGGAAAATTGAAACATTGATACACTTTTAAATAATTGGACAAAAGAAAGTTGGTATTTCTTTTGTCCAATTATTTATACCAATTTGCATTTATAAAGTCGCATTGGATTTGGTAATAAATTTGATGAATTGCGAGGCACAAAACGCAGCCATAGCCCTAGCTATGGCCAGTATTTGTAACGAAGTAAGTCGTTAAATTTATCCAATTATATACGATACTTATAATTCAAATTGGTATTAGATATCCCTAATCAAAAAAGAATCAATGTAAATAACTCATTTTATGGGTTATTTATTCACCATAACAACCATTAGAAAAAGTAAGAGCTTGTTGAAAATTGGCTTTCAGGGAATAGACAATAAATAAACTACCTGAATTGACGCAGAAAATTTGTTATCAATCAAGGCGAAAAACGTAGGGATAGCTGTAGCTATCACGAGGCTTTCAACGAAGAGTGATTAAAAATTAGCAAGTCAAAGTGAGTAGGTTATATTTTTCCTATTCCCTAGCCTAAAGTATTCAATTAAAACAGCTTTTAATATTCTCAATGGTATTTTATCATTTGGAGTTGTTTAAAGTCGATTGTTTATCATAATATAAAATGATTTTTTTGTCCAGATGAGATTCATTTTTTGTAGAATAGCTACGGCTATTATACAGAA
This sequence comes from Maribacter sp., assembly GCA_051275765.1. Classification (GTDB taxonomy): domain Bacteria; phylum Bacteroidota; class Bacteroidia; order Chitinophagales; family Saprospiraceae; genus JAHDCE01. Next base: position 8,873 of record JBNMOV010000114.1, read on the forward strand.
AACAGGCGAAAAGGCGTTCATATTTATAAAACAATCGACTTTAAACAACTCCTTAAGAACTTTCCATTAATGGAAGATACTAAGACAGCCGTAGCCATAAGCTACATTGCAATAGATAACGACAACTATTACAAAATATCGAATAACCATTTACTCCGTCCCTTCTTCATGAATATTGTGAGTGATGGAAATCATTGGATGTTTATCTCTAGTAATGGGGGGCTAAGTGCAGGTAGAAAAAACTCAGAATATGCCTTATTTCCTTACTACACAGATGATAAAATAACAGAGTCTGCTGATATTACAGGCAGTAAGTCCCTCTTCCTGATACAGAAAAATGACAAGAAACACATCTGGGAACCTTTCTCAGATAGATTTACTGGAATGTACGATTTCAGTAGAAATCTATACAAGAGTGTCTATGGAAACAAAGTCATTTTTGAAGAAATCAACCATGACCTAGGCCTCACATTTAGATATTCATGGAACTCAAGTAATATTTTTGGTTTTGTAAGAACATCCAAAATCATCAATAATACGACAGATCAATTACAGATTGCTGTATTGGATGGCATCCAAAATATTTTACCATATGGTGTAGGTAGTGATTTGCAAAAGCAGTCCAGTAATCTAGTGGACGCTTACAAACGAAGTGAGATTAATAAAGAGACTGGCTTGGGGATTTATGCTCTTAGTGCGATCATAGTAGATAAGGCAGAACCAAGTGAGGCATTAAAAGCAAACATGGTTTGGTCCTTTGGTTTGGACAAGCCCAAATATCTCCTTTCATCATTACAACTCAATCAGTTTAGAAGAAAGCAAGCTGTTCATGAGGAAGTAGATATTAAAGCTGAAAAAGGAGCTTATTTTATCAATGCTGATATTCTGCTAGAACCACAATCAGAAAAGGAATGGATAATTGTTGCTAATGTTAACCAAACTCACGCATCAGTAGCCAAGATTTCAGCAAAAATCAAGGACGGAAAAGAATTAAGTCAACTCATCAAACAAGATATTAAACTAGGTACTCAGCGTTTAATTAAATTGAATGGTGCTGCGGATGGTTTACAGTTAACATCAGATCAATACAGAGATACTAGACACTTTTCCAATGTATTATTCAACATCATGCGTGGTGGAACTTTTGATAATAATTACCAAATAGAAAAGTGGGATTTTAGAAACTATCTAGAACAAGCCAATAAAGCTGTTTTTAAAAAGACACAAGGATTAACCAGAAATCTTCCAGATATTTTCTCTGCAATTAACTTAAAAGAAATCGCAGTTAAAAACGACGATGCTGATTTTAAGCGATTATGTTTTGAATATATGCCTTTAAAATTCAGTAGAAGGCATGGTGATCCTAGTAGACCTTGGAATAAATTTTCCATCAATACACATAACGAAATTGATGGTTCTAAAATCTTGGATTATGAAGGAAACTGGAGAGATATTTTCCAAAACTGGGAAGCATTAGCACACTCCTACCCTATGTTTATTGAAAGTATGATTCATAAATTTTTGAATGCAACTACTTTCGATGGATACAACCCATATCGAGTGACTAAAGATGGATTTGATTGGGAAACTATCGAACCAGATAATCCTTGGTCATATATTGGTTATTGGGGCGATCATCAGATCATCTATCTACTGAAGTTTTTAGAGATCATTGAGAACCATATTCCAGGAAAATTGGGGAGTTACTTTAATCAAGCCTTATTTGTCTATGCTGATGTACCTTATAGAATAAAATCTTACGAGGATATTCTGAAAAACTCTAAGGATACCATTGAATTTGATGAAGAATCAGATATTGAAATTCGTCTCCAAAGAGAACAAAATGGAGCAGATGCAGCATTGATACATCTCGAAGATCAATCTATTTACAAGGTCAATTTCATTGAAAAAATATTAGCAACTATACTAGCGAAATTATCTAATTTTATTCCAGAAGGTGGAATATGGATGAACACGCAACGTCCAGAATGGAATGATGCTAATAATGCTTTGGTTGGTAATGGAGTGTCTATGGTTACACTCAATTATCTACGAAGATTTTTGCATTTTTTCAAAAAAATCATGTCTGATACTAAATTGGAACAAATCCAATTATCTAGCGAGTTAATCACTTTCTATAATAGTATACATCAGACATTTGAAAAACATGAAACTCTTCTATCTGGAAAAATAAATGATCAAGATCGTAAATCTATTTTAGATGCTTTAGGACAAGCAGGAAGTGATTACAGACAAGGTCTTTATAAAGAAACATTTACAGGAAAGAAAGAGCAAATATCCATTGATGGATTGATAAACTTTGTAGAGATCAGTCTTCGATACATTGATCACACTATCAAAGCGAACAAGAGACAAGATCATTTATATCATGCCTATAATTTGATGACGATTGAGAATGATGAGGAAGTTTCTATTGCTTATTTAAGTGAAATGTTAGAAGGGCAAGTAGCTGTGTTAAGTTCAGGTTATTTATCATCCAAAGAATCCTTAGAGGTTTTAGATGCATTAAAAAATAGTGCACTATTCCGTGATGATCAATATAGTTATATTCTTTATCCTAATAAAGAACTTCCTTTATTTACAGAGAGAAATAACGTTCCTAAAGAAGCTGTTGAAAAATCAGTATTGCTGACACAATTAGTAGCAGATAATAATATCAATGTTATCGAAAAAGCTGTTGATGGTCATTATCATTTTAATGGTAATTTCAAAAATGCAGGCGATCTTCGAAAAGGACTAGATTCCCTTTCGAGAAGGAAATATGAAGTACTAGCTGAGAAAGAAAAAACTCAAATACTTCAAGTATTTGAAGACATTTTCAATCATAAAGCATTCACAGGAAGGTCTGGTACTTTCTTTGGTTATGAAGGTTTAGGATCGATTTATTGGCACATGGTTTCCAAGTTATTACTTGCTGTTCAAGAATGTTGTTTAAAAGCTATTCGAGACGAGGAAAGTGGAGAAATTATTGGCAGATTATTGGAACATTATTATGAAATAAATGAAGGAATTGGTGTGCATAAATCACCAACTCTTTATGGAGCGTTTCCAACTGATCCCTACTCTCACACACCAGCAGGTAAAGGTGCTCAACAACCAGGAATGACTGGTCAGGTGAAAGAAGATATTTTATGTAGATTTGGAGAATTAGGTGTTTTTGTGAAAGCTGGAAACTTGTATTTTAATCCATGTTTATTAAGAAGAAATGAGTTTTTAGAAAAAGCTAAAACATTCAATTATA
>JBNMOV010000115.1:0-11955 GCA_051275765.1 Maribacter sp.
AGTACAGCATCAGAAACGATGAGAAAAAGCACTAAAATAGTAACTACTGTATATAAAGAAAATGCCCTAGAAATATTACACACACTCACTAAGATAGCAGCAAGACATAGGAAAATAGTTAAGGATATCTTCATATAGAAAACTACCTTTTCATGATTGGATTCGTAAAATGAATTTTGGGGATCGTACATGAACTTCTCAGTATTTAATTAATTTTTTCGTGGTAATAATTTTTTCATTTTCATCTAAAACCTGAACGAAGTAAACATTACCTTTCCCTAGTGTTGATATAGGAATGGGGCTTTGTATATCTACTATTTTTTGGTTAAAAACAAACTTACCTTCCTCATTGAAAACCTTGATATAATAACAATTTTGTTGAGGTAATTGTTTCAAATCAATATACACCAATTCTACAAATGGATTAGGATACACTTGAATGAATTCTTCATTAAAAAATTCATTTTCTACTACTGCTGTTGTTCCTTCTATCGCTATAGGAAATACGCAATGTAAGGAATCGTAAAATCCACTATAAAGTTCCAATGTTCCAGTAAATGGTAATTCAAAAAGATTCATAATATTCAAATAATGTAATTGTGGACCATTTCCAATACCGAAATAATTCACTGTTTCCATAGCGATAGTATCGCCATTTTCATTTAATAAAATAAATCCAGGATAAGAATATAATTCTGTTGAAAACTCAGAATTAGAAGCCGATAATTCTAATAAATCAGTATTCTCATCAAATACGACACAGCAATCAATTGTCAATGAATCACAATTCGGTGGATTTTGTGCAAATCCTAAAAGAGGAATTATAATGGTAATTATTGTAAATAAATTTTTCATAGGTATTGGTTTATAAAGTTGGGTTTTTAACCCAACGTCGAAGAATAGATGTAAAAAAATAATTAAAACTTATTTTTCCACATCATGCTTTCTACTGGCTTGGTCGTGCGAGTATTATATTTGGCATTTTTCTTTTTATTATAATAATTTTCTATCTCACCATCTACTTTAAAATAAATTAATTGTCCTACAGGCATACCTCCATAAACACGGACTGGATGCACACAAGAAATTTCCAATGTCCATGTATTACAAAAACCTACATCGCCTTTTCCAGCTGTAGCGTGAATATCGATTCCTAATCGTCCTACAGATGACTTTCCCTCCAAAAAAGGAACAGCATTATGTGTTTCTGTATATTCTTCCGTTACGCCAAGATATAACTGTCCAGGCTGTAATACAAAACCTTCTTCTGGAATGATGACTTCCTCTATTTCATTGTGTTTTTTAGCATCTAAGATTTCATTTTTATATACAGCGAGGTGCTTACTTAAATGCACGTCGTAAGAATTCGTACCTAAACATTTTCTTAGAAAAGGTTCTATCACGATGTCTTTGGAAGCGATGGATTCCAGAATTTTTTTATCAGAAAAAATCATACGTCAGTTTCAATTGTCCAAATGATGATGCTTCGATCGTCACTGGCAGAAACCAGTGTATTATTATCCAACCAAAGCAATCGGTTTACAGAATTAAGATGTCCGCCGTCACGACTATGATTCAGTTCTTTAATGAGCTTGAATTCTTGACTGTCCCAAAGGCGAATCGTCTTATCTCTACTTGCAGTCGCAAAGATAGTACCATCGGGGCTGAATTTTATATCATTTATCGTAAACCAATGCGCATTCTCTTGTCTTAGCAAGGTTTTGTCCTCGTTCCATAGTTTGAGCTGGGCATCTCTACCACCACTTACTATCTGATTATTATTAGGAGAAAAAACAGCAGCGAAAACGGAATTATCATGTGCATTTTCCATTACATTCATGATTTCCAAATCCTTATTCAAAGTATAAATATGATTATCGCTTGCTCCTACTAGGATTTTATCGTCTTTTTTATGAATGGACCTGATACTGGTATTCGTCAAATGTAGCGTTTCAGTACTTTGAAGGGTGTCTAGATTCCATTTTGTTAATCTTCCCATTCCTCCACCTGTAAGAGCAAAATTATCATCTAATTGAATAATAGAAAAAATGCCCTGCTCATGATGTGCCACGTTTTTCACATCTTTATTCCCTTTCAAGTCTATCCAATGCAAACCACCTTCCATATTTCCTGCTGCCATAAGATCTAAGTGAGGAAATATACCAATGCTAAAAATCTTAGATTCCGTCTTAGCAACGAGCTGCCCTAGTTCTGGTTCATCCACAGACCAACGCACCAGCCAACCATCTCCTCCTGCAGAATAAAATATACCCGCTTCCGTTCCTTTTGCCAGAGCATAGATGGAAGCATCGTGTCCCGTTAATTGTGCTTGCTTATGTATTTTCAATTGTTATTAGTTACTTAGGTTAATTAGTTGATTGGGTTATTGTATTATAAAATTGTAAAGTTATTGGTTATTGAGTTATAAAGTTATTATGTTGCGAAAAGTTTAGGCTGTTGAGTATTTAATTACTAATTAACTCAATCAACTATTTTCCAATCAACTAGCAAATATGCCAATCTATCTTCGTGAACATATCAATCCTACAGGAGAAATCGGAATCTGGGACATTACAGAAGAGGAATCCTATTTCAAGGAGGAATTGATCTTAACAGATGAAGAACAGGAACTCATTTCTGATGTGGTGGAGCGACGACGGAAGGAATGGATGGCAGGGCGACTATTGCTACATAAGATGTCGGGGAGAGAAAAACGAGAAATCGCTGAGAAAGACGAGCATGGTAAACCTCATTTAATGGCTTCGCCTTATGATATTTCATTGAGTCATTCGGGGAGGTTCGCAGCCATTATAGCTTCGCCTATGAAGGTTGGAATAGATATACAGAAACTTGTTCCTAAAATATTGAGAATCAAGGAAAAATTTATGACTGAAGAGGATTTAGAGCTGCTGCCAGAAGAAAATTTTCTGGAACAATTACATGTTTATTGGGGAGCAAAAGAAGCTCTTTATAAGGCATATGGCAAGCGAAAACTAGAATTCAGAGAACATATTATCATACATCCTTTCGATTATGATGTATCTTTTGGGCAATGTCGGGGTTATGTAGAAAAAGGGGATGTACATTTAGACTTTGACATCCGCTATCGTTTAATTGAAAATTACATGTTGGTCTATGCAATTCAAATCGAAGAATAATCAGTTAGTAGCAATTCTAATGAAATCGAGATATTTCGTTATTCTACTATTCATACCTTTCGTTTTTTCCTGTGGAAATAAACCGCCAGTAGAGGATTTATCATCCAATTATAGCGATGATGATGGTTTTGATGGTTTTTATGAGCGTTTTCACAAAGATTCCGTTTTTCAGATGGAACGCATTACTTTTCCTTTACAAGGATTGCCAGGAATGGCGGATAGTATGCTCGTCAACTATGGAGAATATCACTATAAAAAGGCAGGTTGGAGATTACTGCACCATATAGAATGGGATACAGTGACTAATTTTCAGCGAGTGCTAGAACCTACAGGATTAGGTGTTGTGAATGAATACATCTGCACTATTGATAAGTTTTGTATTTCTCGTCGTTTTGCCAAGCTTTCCAATGGCTGGCATTTGATTTATTATGCAGATATTAATTATCGACCAGATTTATAATTCAAATAAAAAAAGCCTTCATGCAATGTGCATGAAGGCTTTTACTTAATAATTTCGAATAAATTCGAGATTACTTATTTTCTTCTAACCTAACTTGCTTAGCTGTACCTGTTGACTTAGCAGCAGTTTTTGACTTTGTACAAGTCTTAGCACAAGACTTCTTACAAGCAGCTTTCTTAGCTGGAGCAGAAACTTTCAATGCAGCAGCTTTCTTTGCTGGAGGAGCAACATTAACGAATGCCTTAGAATCACTATTGTACTTTACCTCTTTCAATGAAACCTTACCAGAAGTAGAGCATACACTCTTTTGGTAGTAAGATACATGACCTGAAGTAGCACAAGTCTTAGCAGTAATGTTCTCTTCCATAGATGCTAACTGAGCCGCAGCTTTTGTTGAGCAAGCAGGTAATTGAACAGAAACTAATTCATCTTTAGAAGCTACGTTATTAACTGTTTTTGACTTTGTGCAAGTCTTAGTAGATTGAGCTGAAGCCATTGTTCCTACAAAAGCTACCATTGCGAATAATACCAAAAATCTTTTCATTCTATAATCCTTTTTAAAAATTAACAAATTGCAAAGTGAATTTTCCTTCAAAGATAGAAGGCAGTCCAAATTTAAGCATTTGACATTGAATTAACAATCAATATGCCTTCATTGTTTACACTTTAACATGCTGTTAGGATTTGATAGTCCGAGTCATGACACTTTACTAAGACAAATGTGCCAATACCGTCAAATTTCCTTTAACCATATCATCTATCTTCACTTTTACCTCAGCATCCAAAGGAAGATATACATCTACTCTAGATCCTAATTTAATGAAGCCCATATCTTCTCCTTGTGTTACCTTATCTCCTACTTTAAGATAATTAACTATCCTTCTTGCCAATGCTCCAGCTATTTGTCTGAATAGAATCTGGTGTTTGCCATTATCTATTACCACAGTCGTTCGTTCGTTTTCTGTGGAAGATTTAGGATGCCATGCTACCAAATATTTACCGGGATGATATTTGGAATATTTAACTGTACCAGATATCGGATTTCGATTCACATGGACATTCAACGGACTCATAAAAATAGATACTTGTATCCTTTTGTCTTTGAGGTATTCCGTTTCTTGGGTTTCTTCTATCACCACTACTTTTCCATCAGCAGGACAATAGACTACATTATCATTCAGTTCAGGTACTTTTCGAGTAGGATTTCTGAAAAACTGTAATACCAATACTAATAAGACTAATGATAATACACCTAATACAATAAATAGCCAGTCTGCTGCCTTGTAGTATCCTAAGGTCATTAATATTGCCACGATGGCACAGGTAATGAGTATGGTTGGTGTTCCTTCTTTATGAAGCATGTTTTGATTTAGATTTTAGATGCTAGACCGCTTCGCTTTTAGATGCTAAACCGCTTCGCTACTAGATTATTATAAGCTTTTTAAAAATTCCTTATCTGCTTTTTTGAGTTTACTTACGACTAAGTCATAGGAATGGTCAATGAGTTCCATGAGCATTTTGTTGTCCAAAGTACCTTCAAAGATTACTGTATTCCAATGTTTTTTACTCATGTGCCATCCAGGTAGTATCTCTTCATACTCTTCCCTTAGTTCTATGGAACGTTCTGGATCGCATTTCAGATTTACCTTAAACTCCTCACTATTCAAACCTATAAGGGCAAATATTTTTCCCATCACCTTAAAAACCAAGGTCACATCATCGAAAGGAAAAGTTTCTTCTACTCCTTTCTTTGAAAGACAATAATGGTGAAAGTCTTCAATATTCATTCAAATAGATACTTAGATATTGAGATATTAGGATTTTAAGATAAAAATCTAATCCAACTTTCCCCAAAGGTATTGTAAGTCGCTGCAAAAATACTAATTTTGTGCTCGTTTTGAAGTATAAATAGTTCAAATCATTAACCAAGGGAATAGTAAATTAATGATGTACGCATACTAATCTTGTTTTTTTACATGCATCATTAATTATCTACTCCTTAAAATACATACTATTAATCCAAGAATGCCAATAGGCTATCTTGCACTAAAAAATATAATCATGGTAGAATTTTTCTCTTCTCCCGAAATTTGGATGAGTTTACTGACTCTTACATTTTTGGAAATCGTATTGGGTGTAGATAATATCATTTTCATTTCCATTGCCGCTTCTAAGCTTCCTGAAAGTCAACAAAAAAGAGCAACGACCATTGGTCTTGCATTGGCTATGATACTGCGTATTGTCTTATTATTTGGTATCAATATCCTTACGGAAATGGAAAATGCTTGGTTTCATCTAGATTTTATCAAGGATCTAAATGGCCATCCTCTAGGCATTTCTGGACAGGCACTGATATTGTCAGCAGGTGGACTTTTTCTTTTATATAAAAGTGTAACTGAAATCCATCATAAACTGGAGGGCGAAAGCCATGCGGAAGGCGAAGTCAAAAAACAGGCGGTTTCCTTATCCAGTGTCATTGTACAAATCACGATTATCAATATTGTTTTCTCTATAGATTCTATTCTTACCGCAGTAGGTATGACTTCAGGTCTAGAGGGTTCTTTCAATGAAAAATTCACTTTCTCACTAGTGGTTATGATTATCGCAGTGGTATTTTCTGTAGCGATCATGATGGCATTTGCTGTACCTGTAGGCAGATTCGTGAATAAGCATCCTACTATTCAAATGCTAGGTATGTCTTTCTTGATTCTAATCGCTTTCCTTTTGATAGCAGAGGCTGCACATATGGTTCACTTGATAGAGGGATCTATTCCTAAGGGTTACTTGTACTTTGCGATTGCATTCTCTTTATTTGTAGAGGTGTTGAATATGAAGATGAGGAAAGGGAAAAAGCCTGTACAATTGCATGGTGTGGAAGAAGTGGCAGAGGAAAAGGGGATTATTTAATTTTTCAGACGCTAGACCGCTTCGCTTTTAGATGATGGACATATTTAGATTTATTACAAAAAAGGAGATGCTTTGCATCTCCTTTTTTGTTTTTGGCTTAAACTAGTTGTTTGGGTAATGTGAACATAAATTTGGCTCCTCCTTCATAGTTCGTATCTAGCCAGAGTTCTCCCTTATGTTGCTCTATTATTTTCTTACAGATAGCCAAACCTATGCCTGTACCTTTGGATTCATTGGGATTTAATCTACTAAACGCTTCAAATATTTTATTTTGGTATTCCTCTTGGACTCCAACACCATTATCAGATATAGACAGTATGATTTTACTTGGTCCTTCTTTTCCTTCTATATGTATGACAGGAATAACATCTTCTTTTTGGTATTTTATAGAGTTACTGATAAGATTAGTAAATACACGAGTTAGTTGATTGGAATTAGCATATAAATCAATAGACGATAATATATTTACCTTGACTTGCTTGGAATCTATTTCACTCTTCAGAGAATACTTTGCCATATCCACTAAACTCTTCATATCTACTTTTCTCTTGTCCAAAGCATCCTTATGAGATACAGATGCATACTCCAATAAATCAGTTAACAACTCATTCATGTGAGTAGCTGAATTAACGGAATAGTTCAAGTATTCTTTTACGTTTTCATTCAGTGTTGAAGAATATCTTTTCAATATGATATTATTAAAACTCACTATGGATCGTATAGGAGTTCTCAAATCATGTGCTAAAGCAAAAATGAATTCTTCTAAGGTTTGGTTTTTATCCTTTAAAATCTGGGACTGGGTCCTAAGCTTCTCATTGGCTTCTTCCAATTCTACATTGGAAATTTCCATTGCACGCTCCAAAAGAATCCTATCATTTTCATAATGTTGATAAGATTGATTAATAGCGTTTAGCAACCTAATTAATTCTGGAGTAATCTCTCCAGAATAATTTTTCCGAATTTGACGAGTTAGTAATTTGTTTATCTGTTCCAGTTCCTTATCCAATGTGAATCCATCTTATTCAATAATAAGCATTGAAAATATATTCAATACGAAGAAAATATCTAGCAATAAAACTATATTCATTTTTTAAAATGTTTTGCTTCAAGACACTTATGACCAAAGTAAATAATAATTCTAGTAATTGAATTTGGCATAAGGTATGAAAAAAGCATGAAAAAGTATACGGCAAAAGAAGTATAAAGTTTTACTTATAAAGCAGAAAGTAGTACAACAATATAAACATGAAAGCAGTACGTCTACATTAATGTTGTTAGGTAACCTTTATTCTAAGAAATGTGGTTCTCCTTATTTTTTAATTGAGCATATGTTTAAAATTGACTTTTGGAGATGCTCTGAGTATAAATTTAGGCATTGTTCAGCAATTAAGAATCAACCTAAATCTATCACATTCCGTTTCAGCTCAAAGTTCTTTCCTAAATATACTTTTCTTACATGTTCGTCTTCTGCCAGTTCTTCTGCTGTACCAGACATGAGAATATTTCCTTCAAACATGACATAAGCCCTGTCTGTAATCGAAAGCGTCTGTTGTACATTATGATCTGTGATGAGGATACCAATGTTCTTTTCCTTGAGCTTAGCTACGATGTACTGAATGTCTTCGACTGCTATAGGATCGATACCTGCGAAGGGTTCATCTAAAAGGATAAACTGCGGATCTGTAGCTAATGCACGAGCAATTTCTGTTCTTCTTCGCTCTCCTCCAGAGAGAGTATCACCTTTTCCTGTTCTGACGTGTTCTAGGCGAAATTCTTTGATCAAGGATTCCATTTTATCCTTTCGTTCTTGCTTAGACATTTTTGTCATTTCAAGAACACCCATGATATTATCCTCTACACTCAGTTTTCTAAAAACAGAAGGTTCTTGTGGCAAATAACCAATACCCATCCTCGCTCTTTTATACATCGGAAGTGACGTAATATTCTGATCATCTAGAAATACTTGTCCTTCATTGGGTTTGATAAAACCTACCACCATATAAAACGAAGTAGTTTTCCCTGCTCCATTAGGTCCCAATAAACCGACTATTTCACCTTGGTTCACTTCAAGGGAAACTCCATCTACTACAGTTCGCTTTCCGTATATTTTCTTTAGATTTTCGGCTCTTAATTTCATCTTTTCAGTTACCCGTTACCAGTAAACAGTTATCAGTGAACAGTTATTGCAAGGGTTTGGCTTTAGCTATTAAAATAAAACGTTGAAGTTTCAATTTTATTCTTAAAGTTAAATACATTCTCTTGGTAACTGTTCACTGTTTACTGGTCACTGAAAAAGCTGTCCCATATCTGTACGTTCCAAAACGATGGAAGCGATCTTATCTATGGAAATTCTTTCTTGTTTCAATGAATCACGATCTCTTATCGTAACAGTATTGTCTTCCAATGTTTCAAAATCTATTGTGATACAATATGGTGTACCAATAGCATCCTGTCTTCTGTATCTTTTTCCTATAGCATCTTTCTCATCATATTGACAATCGAAAGAATACTTGATTTTATTGAAAATCTCTCTTGCCTTAGATGTCAATTCTGGCTTATTTCTCAACAATGGCAAAACGGCACACTTGATAGGTGCTAATGCAGGATGTACTTTTAATACGACTCTAGTAGAATCATTCCCTTTTGCATCTGGTACGATTTCCTCTGTATAAGCATGGCTCATCGTAGCCAAAAACATTCTATCTACACCTATAGATGTTTCTAAAACATAAGGGGTATAATGTTCATTCGTTTCTGGATCGAAGTATTGTAATTTCTTACCAGAATGTTCCTCATGGCTAGATAAATCGAAATCCGTTCTAGAATGAATACCTTCCAATTCTTTGAAACCAAATGGAAAATTGTACTGAATATCTGCTGCTGCATCTGCATAATGAGCTAAAGCATCATGATCGTGAAAACGCAAATCTTCATCCCTATGACCAATTGCCTTATGCCATTTCAAACGAGCTTCTTTCCAGTATTCATACCATTTTTGCTGTGTACCTGGCTTGATGAAATATTGCATTTCCATCTGCTCAAATTCACGCATACGGAAAATGAACTGACGTGCTACGATTTCATTACGAAATGCCTTACCTATCTGTGCGATACCAAATGGTAATTTCTGACGGGTTGTACGCTGTACATTCAAGAAATTGACAAAAATACCTTGTGCCGTTTCTGGTCTGAGGTATAATTTACCTGCTTCTCCTGCTACTGCTCCTAATTGAGTAGAAAACATGAGATTAAACTGGCGGACTTCCGTCCAATTTCTAGAACCTGAATCTGGACAAGCGATAGCATATTCTTCGATCTGAGCCTTAAGATCTTCCATATCGCCATTGGTCATAGCTGTAGCTAGACGCTTAGCGATATTGTCCTTCTTTTCTTGATTGGCCAAAACTCTACCATTAGTAGCACGAAATTCTTCCTCATTGAAAGCTTCTCCAAAACGCTTCTTTGCCTTAGTGACTTCCTTATTGATTTTCCCCTCTATCTTATCCATGTAGTTTTCTACTAGGACATCAGCTCTATATCTTTTCTTGGAATCTTTATTATCCACCATTGGATCATTGAAGGCATCTACGTGTCCAGATGCTTTCCAAGTAGTCGGATGCATGAAAATAGCCGTATCCAAACCCACGATATTCTCGTGCATTTGAACCATTGATTTCCACCAATATTGCTTGATATTATTCTTCAACTGAACACCGTATGGACCATAATCATAGGTCGCAGCGAGTCCGTCATATATTTCGCTAGATTGGAATACGAATCCATACTCCTTGCAATGTGAAGCAATCTTTTTGAATAGATCGTCTTGTTTTGCCATTATTACTGAATTTTAGGTCGTAAAGATAGGGGTTTTGTTTGTTAATAAGGTTTTGTGGCTTGGGAAAGTTCCTTGGATTGAGGTTTTATATCATAGATGTTGGAGTAGTTTAAAACAACTTCAATATCATTAAACCCTCTCCTACTTCTCCTTAATAATCTTCACACCATTCACATCTGTAGTACCTGCTGCTATATCGCCTACTAATACATAATCACCATGCAAAGCAATGCAGCGATACATATTGTCTTTCAAATCCATGTAATCTTCTACTTCGCTAGGAGAATTCGTATCAATTTTCAATCATCCACTCCAGTCATTGGCTACATATATTTTATTATTAGCTATATCTAGGACAAGATCATAGACATTAGTTCCTTCTGCATCTGCGTGTTGTGTAATAATATGACGAATGAGTGATAATAGATATTGTTGTCATATTGCTAGGAGTAGACATATCTATGGTAGCAAAACCGGCTCCCCAATCTGCCCAGTATAATTTATCGTCTTGAATGAGAATAGCTCTCCCCAAATGTTCATGTTCAACTTCATGAGAAAAGGTATATTCAGGGCCCGCGGAAATATCATTTTTATCCAATGCGTAAATACATCCATTAGCCGTACTGACAAAAACATGGTTTCCTGTAGCAGACAGTCCTTCTATTCCATTGCCTCCTTCATTAGAAATCCAGTAATTATCTAGTAATAATTCACCTGAAGGCATTGTATTGAATTTTACTAAGAGGGCATTTTGTCCATTACTTCCTGCTGCCCAAAGGGTATTATTATTATCATAAAATAGAGATAAAGCTCTTAATTCGTTTCCTCCAAATATGACATCTATGTATTTATATTTTACAAGAGGAGTAGATGGAGCAGTAATATCTATTACATAGGATGCTCAAAACCCTATGCTTTTTAATCAAAATTTCGTTGTGTTTTTGGTTTAGTAACAAAAGTGTTTCTTATTCTTTTTCTAGATGAAAAGAATCAAAAATCACCGCTGTACAGCGTTTTTAACGCTACAAAAGCTTGTAAATCCTAAACAAAATAAACTCGCTTTAATAACATTTGTTACTTTTAGCTTCTTTTACTACTTAGCTTCAAATATTTGTTTTACAGCAGTTTATGCTCAAACAGTATTTTGTTTTAAACGATTTTTTTGCACTACCCGCTAGCGGTTCTCTCATTTGAATGCCTACTAGACATTCATTTCGATTGCATCGGAATATTCCTTGTTCAGATTATTTGGCATGCCTCTTTCCGTATATATTCTTTTAGCGTTGCCCATTTTCATGATTGCACAAACCAATCTCATCCAAAACGGCAGTTTCGAACAAGTCAATAAAATTTGCGAGGAATATCGCTTAAGATATGAGTGGTTTAATCATGCTCTTCCCAACTGGGATGGAGTTTCTGGATCTGGAGCTACCATCTGTGGAAAATAAAATCAAGTATAAAGGAAGATAAAGTTCTTGTCCTAAAAATATTAGACCCCAGCATGGTAATATTATGGTACAATTGAGTTACGCGGGATATTGTATGGATAGTCAGCATAATAAGTTTGGTTGTGCTGATTATGCAGGACATTTACT
>JBNMOV010000116.1:0-11895 GCA_051275765.1 Maribacter sp.
GAGGCCATTGATATTAATAATAATGATCCAAGTATTTCTGTTAATTGGTTTTTAAAATCTATTAATCATGTACTGAGTTGGTATTTTGTATTGGATTTACAAAATAAAAAAAGTGGATTAGCAGAAAATTCTATTGCGATTGGATTAAAATTAATCAATGGCGATAGTAGTTCAGAGATCTTGTCTTTAGAAGATGCCATTGATGGGAAAGCCATGCTTAAATATGATAAAAATGGCGAAGAAGAAGTTGCTCCTACTTTTAATTTAAGTATTAAAAATACATCTGATAAGGATTTAACGATTAGCGTTTTATTCATGTCTTATGAATTTTCGATTACTAATATTTTATTACCAAAAAAAGATTTAGATAAAAATGCCTTGCATCATTTAGAATATGATAGCGAAATAGATATTCCTGTCATGATAACAGATGGCGACATTGAAAAAGGCATACAGGAAGTCAAGGATTATTTAAAAATATTAGTACGAACGAGAGGAGAATTAGATACAGATGTATACAATCAAGATACGCTGGAGGACACCGTCAAAAGTGCAGAAGAAAGTTTAGGTAAGAAGAAAACCACAGATAAACAAGATTGGAGAACTTACAACATACCATTAATTGTCATCTATCCAAGCGAACAGAAAGCATTGATTCCCAATGAGGAAAAGGATTTGGACTTAGGAATGTGCTCCTTAGTTTCGCATGATGCACTACGAGGAAAAATACAATTAAAATCTGCTAGTGACATCAAAGAAAAAGGTGTAAATAATGCTGCGATGTTGTCTTGGAATTCTTTAGAAACACAAGGTGGTATTTTATCCAAAAGTGCAAGCGGTTCTTCTTCTACAGACATATTGGAAATCACAGAAATTGCAGATAAAAATGCAGTCAATTCTGAGAATCCATTGGTTTTAGATTTTGGAGATAAAATAGGAAAAAATGAAGGAATTTATCCTTTTGGATTCGATTCTGAAACAGGGCTTTGGTATCCGCTAGGAAAAAGCGAAAACGGAAAAACAATTATTGAAAAATTACCTATTTCTGATAAAAAACCTTTATATCCTATTTGGGAAAAAGGCATTTTATCCGACTCTGTAAAAATATATTTAAAGAAAATAACAGGCATTGTAGATTATCCATTATTTCAATTTGTAGATATAGGAACGGACGAATCAAGCATGAAATTCAAGGTCATTGATCAAGAAATTAATCAAGTCAGAAAAGCGAAGAATGTTATTTTATTCGTACATGGAATCATGGGAAATAATTATGACAAACCCAATATGATTCATATGGCACAGAAATTAATTCCTAATTTTAGTTGGAATAAAAAAGAGGATGTCGTCCTTGCTTTCGATTATGAATCCTTGAATACTTCTGTAGAACAAACGTCTGATGATTTATTACATCGCCTAGAAGAAATGCGTTTCCCAGAAAAAACAGCAGACACGAATTATATTTTAATCGCTCATTCTATGGGTGGATTAGTTAGTCGTTTTTTATTAGAACAAAAAGGTGGAAATAAATATTTTAATCACTTTATTCAAGTAGGTACACCTAATAATGGTTCGCCATTAGCGACTGTTTTTAAAGGTATGGAATATGGTGTTACTTTCGCTATTAATTATTTTGTACCAAAGCAATATTCTTTTCCGCTTTCATTTTTAATGAAGGCTTGGGGACAGATTAACAATACTGCACACGAACTCGCTACTGCTTCCAAAACTTGTAAGAAACTCAATACTAAAGGTACTGATCCAAGAATGCCTTATCACATCATTTTGGGCGATATGTCATTCAAGGATAATGAAGCCAGTCTTCGTGCAATGAAAGGTGTAGAAGAAGCGATTGAACAACAAAATCGAGTTAAAAAATTACTCACTAAAATAGAAAAGAAAAGCCTAGACGCTATGCTTGGCGAACATGGTGCTCATGATGGAATTGTACCTGTAACTAGTATGCGAAAAGTGCTACAAATCGCTGCTGCACAGGAATGGACGATTCAACCAAAAGCGTATAGTACGTATTCGCATCATTTTAAGTATTTTTCTACTGAGCCTAGTGTTGAGGTAATTGCGAAGTTATTGAAGTAAGGAAAATAGCCTTTATAACCCTTTAATTTCAATAATGTAATAAAATATTCACTGCATTTGCCAAACAGTCGCAGACCATTGGGATTTTGAAACCCCAATGGTCTTGATGCTTATTTTAACACTACCGACAGCTAAATTAAAACCCAATAGGCAATAACCTAAAAATCAGATATAAGATCAACTCAAATCCATATCCTAATTATCTAATGCTCCTCCTTAAACAATCCTCCAATAGTCATTGTTAATTTAATCATGCCTAAAACATCGAAACAAAAAATCAATCTCGTCTGGCTCAAAAGGGATTTACGAACACAAGATCATGCTCCTTTGCAAGCTGCTGAAAATAGTGGTATTCCTTATTGTATATTTTACTGTTTCGAACCTACACTCATCGCTCATCCAGATACAAGTTTACGGCATTTGCAATTTATTTATCATTCTATATTAGCAATGAATAAGGTACTCGCTCCTTTTGAAAAAGTAGTACAAATATTTCATGCAGATGCTACTGAAGTGTTTCATTATTTTAATACTCAATTTGATATACAGACCGTATATAGCCATCAAGAAAGTGGCGTTCAAATTACTTGGAATAGAGATAAAGAAATTAAAAAATTCCTAAAAAAATATCGTATTCCTTGGCTAGAATATCAAAGAGATGGTACGATTAGAGGCATTAGGAATCGGAAAAACTGGGATAATCAATGGCAAAATATGATCAATGCTCCTATTGTTTATAATCAATATTCCATAGCTGATGTAAAACTCAATCAACAACCTTTTCCATTAGAAGAAAATATGGAAAAGCAACTACAAAAGTATCCTAAACTATTCCAGCCAGCGGGCGAACGAAAGGCATGGCGATATTTGGATTCATTTGTTCAAAAACGAGGCATATTATATAGCAAACATATTTCGAAACCTAGAGAAAGTAGAACATCCTGTGGACGGATTTCACCATACTTGGCATGGGGAAATATCTCTGCACGACAAGCCTATCAATTCATCAGTAATCATCCTAATGCTAATCGACACAAAAGACCATTCACTAATTTTCTGACGAGACTTTTTTGGCGTTGTCATTTTATACAGAAGTTTGAAATGGAGTGTGCCTACGAAACTCGATGTATCAATAAAGGCTATGAATTATTGGAACATCACAATGATTCTGAGATACTCAAAGCATGGCAAGGAGGAAAAACTGGCTTTCCTTTAGTTGATGCTTGTATTCGATGTGTTATTGCTACAGGATGGATTAATTTTAGGATGAGAGCAATGGTCGTTTCCGTTTTTTGTCATCATTTGGATCAAGATTGGCGAACAGGTGTGTATTTTTTGGCTAAGCAATTTTTGGATTATGAACCAGGGATACATTTCCCTCAATTCCAAATGCAAGCAGGAACAACTGGCACGAATACCATCCGGATGTATAATCCTATCAAACAATCTATGGAACATGATCCAGAAGGCATTTTTATTAAAAAATGGATTCCTGAACTTATTGATGTTCCAACTACGCTTATCCATGAACCATGGAATATGACTGCGATGGAACAGCATTTTTATAGTACTGTAATTGGAACAGATTACCCTTCTCCACTCGTGAATATTACTGAAAGTGGACGTATAGCTAGAGACAAAATATGGACACATAAAAAACATCCTTTAGTCAGACAAGATGCTCGACGAATCGTCAATATTCATGTGAGAGAGCGGAGGAAGTAATAGAACATCAACTTTTCAATAGTGCTTTCTAGCTTTTGGTACTTACTACTTAAAACATATCTTTTTTCTGCTCATTTTCATCCACTTCCCCACTCTTTTCAAATATCCCTGAAGCGAGACCTTCCAAGTATTGATGACTTCTATCTATAGGCAATTCCATCCACATTGGAAAGTGATCTGACATTTGATGTGTGCGATAATAATGCTCATTTTTTCTGCTGCATCACCCATTTCTTCTTGATAAAACTGTTCGTCGTCGTCCTTAAAAACGTAATCGAAGAAATTGAAAACGCCAGCTTTCATATCGCTGTTTCTGCCTATGAGTTCATTGAGATAAGGCGTGCGAAAAGCGATTTGATCGAAGTGTTTGTCTTGCTTGGCATTGGAAGGTAAATCCATGATTTCGTCTGGTATGATGAAATGCTCTGCTAGTGCTTCAAATGTTTTGGTATTGGAATGAAAGATATTAAAATCGCCTAGTAGAATAATATTATTTAACCAAGTACTAGGATCATCTACCTTGTTAGCTAGGAATTCTGAAAGTAGTCTGACTTCTTCGAGTCGCTCTGGAGAATTAACACCAGATTTACCATAAACTAAATGAACAGATACGAGCATAAAACGACACCAACCTACTTTAAAACCTACTGCATAAGGCGTTCTTGACCATTGTCGCTGAGGTAATTTGGATTTTCTATCCATTGGCAAAACCAGTGCTCCTGCCAAGCCACCAAATTCTACTTTTCTAGTATCAAAAAAGTATGCCATCCGTTCCTTATTGCCTTCTGCTCCTTGACACATCTGTGAAGATAACTTTCCAATGCTTACCTAATAATTTCATCAATCTACGTAAACCGTCTAAATCATCTCTGACGTCTTGTACTGCTACGAGATCGAAATGAGAAATAATCTCAGCAATATAATACATGGATTCTTCTAATCTCCTACCAAATGAAGCTGAATCGAATTCACGTATATTCCAAGTAGCTAGTAATAACTTACCAAATGATTTTGGAGGAATTCCAGCATATTCGATTCCGTTTTCAAGTTTAGTAATCGTCTTGAAATATAGATGAATTTTTCTGGGCTTAGTTTTTCTAAATCAGCGTAAAAGGGCATAGTCGTTGATTAGTTGAAAAATGAGAAAATTATATGGATTGTTACTGGCTAATTTTTATTACTTTTTAAAATACGATTATGGATAGCGATAAAAATAGCTGCCATCAATGACATTCCTAATAAAATTAAAAAAGGAGTAAAAATCATTTCAGAGTGCTGGCGTATATGATTCCAATCTAAAAATGGATATGGTGCCCAATTCGCATACGCACTCCAAAGTGTAACTAAGAATCCATAAATAAAGGGATAAATTGCCCACTTGATTATTTTATTAAATTTGATGCGTTGTTTTTTAATATTGAAAATATAATCTAATAAAAGTGTGATAAATAAATTAATATGCAATAATGCTTTTAAGATAATATCTAGTGTTCCATGTTTAGGTTGGTGTTTGAATAATAAGAACCAATAAATAATGACAACAGACAAAGCATAGAATATGAGTCTTTCAAAAATTCTTTTTTCAATAAAAAAATTAAAAACACGAGGTAACTGATTTCTAAAAATAGTTACAAAAAACCAAAGGGACACTAAGAGATTATTTTGTATTGTAAAATACGAAATATAATTAGTGATGATTTTCATCAAAGAGAACACCTCCTTCCACTCTTCATAAAAAAAGTAGAACCTAAATAGTACTAAAGGAAAAACCAATAATAGGCTTATCCATCTAAAAACGGTACGAGATTTTACTATTTCCATTCGCTTTGTATATCTTAGAGTATATTAAGAATCTATCCTTAGGGATGTTGAATAAATAACTGTCCGTTTTGACTTCATATTTTGCACTATGCTGCGTTGGCAAAACCCTTATTACGCTAAGGCGTAACTCGGTTTTTATCGCCTTGCCTAGTACAAAAATATTTTATCAATTCCAGACAATTATTTATTCGCCACTCCTTAAGTTTGAACAAAAATAAGCAAAATGAAAAATCTATTTTTTTTAATTATTATCAGCCTGTTCATTAGTTGCAATACGAGTAGTGCAGATACTAACATTGATGCTGAAACGACAGTAGATAATGATATTAAAATGCCTACTTTAGATATTGACACCAATACTACTTACCTTGTCAAAACGAAGTGTGCAGTTATTCCTACTTATTCTGCTACAGAAATTGATTCTATTAGAAAAGCGGCAGGAGAAGAAAATTTTGCAGAAATCGCTTCTGATATTTTATTTTATAATGCTACAGCACAAGAAGGATTAGAAGAAAAGGGGATCAAAGTAATGAGTACAGATAAGGCAAAGATTTTATTCTTGCAACCAGATGGCAGTACTAAGGAGTTTGACAAGAAAAAGATGAATAAGGATATGATTTATTTCATTCCTGGACATGAGCCTTTGGAAACTTATACGGTAGCATTCGAAGCAGATTTGGCTTATTTTGGAATTACTGATAATGATGAGTTCTCTGAAGGATATTGGGTGACAGATAAGGCAGTAGGAAGAATGGGAAATGACTATATTTATAAATATTTCTATAAGACCTCATTTATTAATGATGAGCCATTAATGCAGGTTTTTGATGGTGGAGAAATCAAGATGGAAGAGGTAATTTTATTGCAAGATGATGGTAGCTACAAGCATCCAAAAGAGAAGATATTTTATGTATTTTCTGAAGATGCAATTACGATTACAGAAGGTGGAGCAATCAGTGGATTGGCAAAAATAGAAAAGGATAGAATAAAGGAATAAATATATTTATAAAGTCAACTATACAGACATATGAAAAATCAAATCAGTTTCTTTTTTGCAGTGATTATTTTGGCTAGTTGCTCTTCTCCAACACCTTCACCTGTACCTGATCTACCTAGCGAAGTATTCATGCAATTATTTCCAACAGCTGACAACGATTCTAGCACAGTATTTCATTTTTATAATACTGAAGATGAAATAGCGACTCCTTTTACAGATTCTTTATTGAGGACCGCTCTTTCTGATGGCATGATCGAAGCAATAGAATATGGAACTGGCGATGCCAAGCATCAAGCCAAACAGAAATTTGACTTGGATGAAAAGCATTTGGCTTGCATCATCAATAGTACAGAAAGTTGGTTCATCAATCAGTCATTATTAACTTATGTTCATGAAACAAACAGTTTCAGGGATGCTATGACTATTTCTCAATTCTATGGTGGCGATGGCGGACAAATCGTGACAGAAAGTTGGATATATACAGATAACGATAAGAAGTATCTTTATCAGATCGAGTCATCTCATGCTATGATCATGACTGATGATTCTGGTGAACCAGAAAAAGTAATAGAGGAGCATAGCCAGTTATATATTTGGACTGAAAATGTTTTTACAAAAATAGCACAAGAAGATTCTTTAGCCTTGGCTCAACGATTTCAGCTAAAATGGGAGTGGTAAATTTATGCTACTGACAAATTTCTAAGGTAGCTTCACCATCCATAAAATTATTATCATCTGATTTTACATTAAATTTTATATCCACTTCTGTATCTGTGATTCTGGAAACGGATATACAACCTTCTGTAACTATGATATTATCAGCTGCAATCATGTCAAACATGGTTACTATCTGATTACTGCCACCACTAAAATCTAAATTCAAGGAATATTCTCCTAATTCGGATCGAACACTAAAAAATACATTACTTGTCATACCAAATGACAATGAGCAAGCACCATCTATCAAATCTTCATCTTGTCCAAATATATCTACACTCATGATATTATCTGCTACAAATTCAGCAGTACCAGCTTTATATCTCCAATCCACTCCAGCTATTTTTCCATTCATATCCTCTTGAAAAAAGACACAATCTCCACCCCCATCATCATCACAAGAAAAGAAAAAAGAAAAAAAGGCTATAACTGCCAAAAATCGAATTGGCTTTAAAATATTTTTCATTATCGTGCTGGTTAAAATAGATAACTTCTCCTGTGAAATTACAGAAACAGAACGCAAGATGGAAATATATTATTATTTTTAATCTGGAAACATCAAACAAAACTCAATGGAAGACATTCTTGACCAACATCTTATAGAAAATGATAAACCTAATAAAGATAAACATCATCGAATATTTTCGACATTAGCCATATTGCAAATCATAGGTTCTATCATTGCTGTCGCTTTTGTATGGGCAGATGTAGAATCTATTATTGGTTCTGGACCCAGTTTATCCTTTTTTGGTATTCTCGTATGCTTATTTGCTTATTTAGCTCAAAATAAGCTAGGTATGGTACTGGGCTTTATTCCTCTGTTAGCTTCCTTTATTTCCTTTTGTCTTATCTTTTTCTTGAGCCTTTCTCCTAATGAAGCTCAATTTCCGATCTCTGCTTTATTAAGTTTCTGCTTATTCGTTTCAATTTTATTAGGTATATTTTCTTTGATAAAAGGAACTAATTTTAGTTAAATCATGGTTATTGGAATAGAAATATTTCCTATAATCATTATTATCATGGCTCCTAAGAAGAATAGAATAAAGAAGATGCTGGAAGCATCTATTAGAGACGAAAGAAAAGAACAAGGATTCTTTGATGGGCGTTTTTCTACCCGTTCTTATCGCTCTAAGAAAACCTATACAAGGAAATCGAAATATAAGATCATCGAGATATAACATTAGTTTTCAATCTTCAAAAAAGAGTGTTTTTTTACAATAGGCAATCCTTATAAGGATTGCCTATTGTCGTTTAAAAGTAGTAACCACCAACGATCTCCTAAAAAAATCGTTAAGGTTTTTTTAATTTTCTATCAAATAAAAAAGTAAAAATACAACTCTGAACAATCTCGATAAAAAACTAATAATCAAATAGTTGAATCATATAAAAATCAAAAAATACAATTATTTACTTTGTTATTTTTCCAACTAAAAGTCATTAATGTCTTTGTCCACAACTCTAATAAGCTACATCTTTGAACCATCAATAATTCATTGTTTAACAATAAAATAAATTTTGCTCCTGCAAATACTTATACCTTTTTTTCAAACACGTAAAATTATTTAAGCATGAAGAATTTAAAATGGTTTTTCCTATTATTTTTAGGAATGTATACACTTGTAGGTTGTGAAGACAATATCGTATTTAATGAAGAGGAAATAGATTCGATTTACGAAGATTCGACGGATATTATCACTAATCCTCCAATTGATTCGACAGATATTATTACAGATCCACCAGTTGATTCGACAGTAGTCGTAAACCCAGTAGATTCATCTGATATTGTGTTTCCTACAGATCCTATCGATTCGTCTGATATTGTGTTTCCTATAGATCCTCTAGATTCGTCTGATATCATCATCATTCCCATAGAGCCGAGTGACTCTACTTCAGTCATTCCTGGAGAACCCGCTGACTCTACTGGAACAGGTGGATAAATTTTAAAAGGAGTAGAAAAGCAATTGCTTTTCTACTCCTTTTTTTTATAATACTATTTCAATTCCTTCAGTAATCGCCCACTCTTTTATTATGTCCATACATTCTTTACTAGGTTTATAATTATAATTAGATTTGGCTTGTGTGATATGATTATGCTTATTTATTTCTATCGTCACTAACGATTTCCATTCATCAGAATCATCCCTCAGCAGATTTTTTCTCAATGACCAGATAGAACAACGACCTGTTATACATTTTCCAATATAGGTTCTTACACAATGACTCATCATCCTACTTTCTTGCACCAATTCCAATGATTCTAGTAACTGAACGATTTGGTATTCTCCCGTTTCGTCTTTTTTATGATATGTTTTGTAATTTGCCCCTCTCCATTTGGCGTGTAGCATCCCACTTTTTAAGAGAAATTCTCTATCATTGACTCTTTGTTGATCTTCATAATATTCATTGGTACTTCTAGTAATCGAGGCAATTGTTCTTCCTTTGAGAGAATATATTTTTCCAAATTCCTGTCGCATATGCGAAATATATCCTAACAATCTCCTCAGTGCAGAATCATTATTGACTTTATATCTAATAAAAAACTCAACTATGGATTTTTGAAAATCATAATCATCTATTTTGGAATAGATTCCTGAAAACTGTCTGACTAAATTAGTATTCCCTCCCAATCCCATCACAAAAGCATACAACAATGGATAAGAAAAATTTCTTTCCCAGCTACTACTCGCATTTTTATTCAATAATTTAAAAGGAGATTCTTTTTCATCACTAGTAATGGAATTATACGTTGTTGTATTAATCAATAATGCATGAAAATGAAATGACATTTTTCTCGTCATTTTGAATGGCAAAAAAGATGCTTTTCTAATATTATTCCCTTCTATTAAATATTTAAAGTATTGAATATTTTGTGGACCTTCACAACAATTATCAAACTGACGAAGTAAAAAAACAGGAAGATATAATGCTGCTTGTTCAAATGAAATATATTTTATTTTTTTATAGCTTTTACGTCTTCTTGTTTTTTCATGATAAATGTCATTTTCTTTTTTATACAACCAAAAAGAAAATAAATTCCAAGCGACTAAACCACTTGGATCAAGAACAGCAATATTCCTTTTTTTTCTTAATTGATTACAATCGAAAATAAATCGTGTCGTTAAATTACTTTCTATAAAATCCCAGATAATTTGTTTTTTATACTGCTTTTTAGGCTTAAGGTATACTTTAATAGGCTTCATATAGAAGGTATCGAAAAGTTTTCTGTTTCCTTTTTCAAATACAATGGCATGCAAATCTATTATCCATTCAAAATCTAAGGAAATACAAGAAAATTCGTCATCATTTGCAATAGTATTTAACAATAATAAAAATAATTTCTTTTCTAATTCATAGCTAAAAGTGAGTTCATCTATACAATAGAATAAATCAGAAAAATCACGTTTTTCTTGCGTTGTACATAAAGTGCCAGATGTTATTTTTTTTAAGAGTTGGGCTAGTTCCTCTCTATTTTCGCCAAGGACAATAGGAGTTGCTCCGACCACCTCTGTATGAGATGTCGATTTCATAATTCATTCATTAAAAACAGGAAGTAAGATCGTTTGTATTAATTCATTTAGGGTATTATACGATCTTCATGTTGTATGCTATAATAACTGAAATGAGGTTAATTTAGTTCCAACTATCATATATAAAATACGGTTTAATTTATATCAATCTATAGGATTTTAAACCTTGTTATTTGTCCTTTATTGAACTTTAGTTTCTCAATAAAAAAGTTAGGCATAGAACAAGTATAAAAACAAAAGCCTTGAATCTTCGATTCAAGGCTTTTGTTTTTATACTATTGATTTTTTAATCATTCTAATCCAATAATCCAGCTTTAGGATTAAGAATATTATCAATTCTTTCTGATAAATCATCCAAGTGAAAACGAGACATTGCATCAGATTGTCTACCTGCACTTCCTCTCACTTCTCTTTCTAATTCTTTCAATGTTCCTCTAGCCACAGCACTAATATCTGTCTTGGAAAATTTAGCATTTTTAGGTTTTATCAAAGAACCCATGCCATCTACGAATGCACGCTGTAATGCTCTACGATAAGGATCGATTTGCTGACCATTTTTCAATTCAGAGAATACACCACCTTTCACATCACTAAACATTTCTATCATAGAATAAGCTGATGATCCTAATGTAACTTCTGCCTCAGACATACGACTCAATCTATTTGGATTGAATAACATCCCCATAAATCTGTCTTGGAATCCAGCTAAACGTTCATTGATACCTGTTTCTTCTATACGTTGCAAAATATCTTGATCCAATAACCATTCTGGAGTTTTGAATAATTGCTCATTCAAAAATTTGACAGCACCTTTTTGCATTGTTTTAGGTACAGGTTCGAATACTACACCTTCTTGATCATAGGTTTTATAATGTTCATATACCCCACCTACATTCGTGGTTACATGTCCCATATATCTTCCTAATTGAGAATAAACATTGATATACAATTCTTTCAAATCATCATAATCCTTGCCATCCTCTTCTGTCCATTTAATCAACTCTGGTACGA
>JBNMOV010000117.1:0-11869 GCA_051275765.1 Maribacter sp.
GCATAAGGTTCTGATAAAATAGTGTTTAATTTTAAATGATTAAAAAAATGAGCAACTGATAATTTAATTAATTCCGATCCCATTCCTTTTTTTCTTTTTTCTGGATACCATAAATGTAAGTGCATATAAGCATGATCTCCAAATTTAATATTATTTACATTACAATGTCCAATTGCTTCTCCATTCAATAACCAAATCGTAGCATAAGAAGACTTCTTTTCTAAAGGTGTAGCAATCTGTTGCATTAGGATAGCGGTGAAATTTTCTCTACTAGGAATTTTGCTAGGAATAGCTCCCATCCCTTCCAAATATTCAGGGCTTGCCCTCATCCAATAATCGACTAATAATTCTACATCCTGTTCTTCGATGGCTCTTACAGATAATTGATTCATCATTCAGTTTTTATTCGTTTCAATATTATAAAGTAATTATCCAAAACATAGTTCCTTCTAAAGATACATTAACGTTCATAATAATAGAAAATTACTAACATATTCATATCTTGTAAAATCCAATGTATTGTTGTTTCATAACAAACGGAGCACAAAATATTTTTTAATCATTAATCAATTATTCGTAATAAAGTCTAATAGTCATCATCAATCACTTTCATATGAAAAAGCAGATTTTAATATTTAGCCTACTACTCGTTTCTTCTTTCTTAATGGCACAAACCACCAAAGGAAAATTATACTCCGTAACGAATATGAAACAGTTCCTAGATGTATTGGGACCAGATAGAACGATAGAATTAGCCGCAGAATTTTTCTTCCTTCCTAAGGAGTTAGAAAACGGTTTAGTCTTGGATAAAATGGATGGCTTGAAAATAATAGGTTATGATGAAAAAACAGTTCGTTTCGTTACGCCTATGCCAGATGTGCCAGTGATTACCTTCAAAAATAGCAGGAATGTAAGCATTGAAAATATAGAGATGGGACATGCTCCAGAAAAGGCGACCGTCTGCGATGGCCATGTCGTTTCCTTCATAGATTGCAAGGATATTATGATTAATAATTGCTTTCTTTTTGGAAGTGGCTATCAAGGTATCAATGCTGAACGAGTGAAAGGAATGGAATGTAATAATACCATTATTAGAGGATGTACAGGAAGGATTTTGACGGTTTCAGACAGTGAAGATGTTACTTTTACGAATTGTACTTTTACAGATAATGTAGGAACAAATAGCATGATTTCCTTCACGAAAAGTAAAAAAATAACGATGGATAATTGCGAAATAAGTCTTAATCGTATGGAGTACAATGAAACACAAGATATGATGAGTGGCTATGCTGTTTTTGCTACTTACGATTGTAAAAAAGTAACTGCTACGAATTGTAGAATTGTAGGAAATTCGACTCCGTTTTTATTTGAAACTAAGACAGGAATCACGATAGAAGAATGTGATATTCATTCTAATTTTGTATCTGTGCAGGATTATAGGACGAAGGATTAAGGGATATTTTTGTGACGTGGGATTTTAAACCCCACGTTATGGAATATACATAATTGCTTTTATATATTAATATTGAAAAACAGTATTTGCAAAGCAAATACTGTTTTTTTGGTAGTGTTATAAATAAGCACTTTTTCTTGATGTTGTATTTATTATCTACTCCTTTATATTGTTATTGCCTCATAATGACTTTTTTATTCAGAAATTAGAAGGCATAGTTCAGAAGTTAGTCATTGGAACATACTCAATAATATCATAAAATTGTATTGACAATCATTTTTGATATTATTTCAAAAATAGTAGACTTTTGAGGATTTAGATTGGGTAAGGTACTGTAAATTAATTGTTTAGATTCCAAAGAGAAGGAAGCTCCAAAGGTTTTGGTGCTTATTTATAACACTAATCAAATATATTATCCACAAATTCACATTCAATTAAAGGCTCCTTTATAACCAAAATTCATGAAATTAATTCACCACTTATTCATTATCCTTACATTAATCTTACTATGTAATGTGATGACAACAGCAAACGAACTTCCTTGCAGCATATAATCAGGAATCATCTATGTAGATGATTCTGCTACTGGAAATAACGATGGCACTTCATGGACAGATGCCTTCACTAATTTACAAACAGCCCTAGATGCCTATCCAATGAAGACGTATGGGTAGAACATACCTTCCATCTAAAGCTCCATTTAATAATGCTTCTCCTACAGATGCTAGGGACAAAACCTTTTTTCTATCAGACGACATTAAAATATATGGTGGATTCGTAGGTACGGAAACAGCTATTTTCCAAAGAGATATAACCAACAATGCGAGTATTCTAAGTGGAGACATTGGAATTACAGGAGATAATATAGATAACATTTATCATGTAGTACTTGCCCCAATTGATCCTTCAGGGAATAGGTATAACAATAGATGGATTCTCTATCACCGCAACTAATGCTAATGAAACTTCTTATATTCCAGTCAATGGGGCTATGTTTATTGAGACAGAGGAGGAGGAATTTTTACTAACTATGGAACCAATACCTTGACCAACAATACGGTTTATTCAAATTCTGCTATTTCTGGCAGCAGAATTTGCGTTTTCAAAGGCACACATAGCCTAAGCAATAATATCTTTTTGGATAATAAAAAAGGTATTTATAATAATATACTTTATTACGAATAATTGATTATAGCCAAATCGACCTTTTAAAAATCTACTGCGTTATTTCCCTCAACCGTAGCTAAGGCTACGATTTTCGAAAAATGCCTTGTTTATTTCCAAAATCTCTAATTTGTCTCTCCTAAAAAACTATTCGTAATAAAGTCTAATGTAGCAGATGCAGATAGTTATAATGATGATGGCACACTAAGTACACTGTAAAGTAAATAGTCTTTATCCTAATCCTGTTACCGAAAAGAACAAGGTTACTTTGGATGTGAATACTGATTTAAAAGGAACGATGACTATTCAAATTATTTCATTAGATGGAAAACAGGTCAGTATTCGTCAACAAGAAAGAACTAAAGAGTTCAATAGCTTTAGCCTTGATATTAGCTCCCTTTCTGAAGGAGTATATTTTGTTTGCCTAAATATGGGGAGTGAAATACACACGATAAAGCTAGTTAGGTAAGAATGGTTTTTTAGTGAATGATTATTGAAGACCACAACATTACGTTGTGGTCTTTTTTATCTTACTACTTAACTCCATGTTTGCTACTTCACCGCCAAAACCTTCACTTCCACCCGCTGATTTTTAGCCCTTCCAAATTTACTATTATTATCAGCAATCGGATCTTTTTTTCCATAGCCTTTATAGCTTAGTTGATTAGCACTAATCCCTTTTTTATAAAGATATTCTGCTACACTTCTGGCACGTTCTGTAGATAGCCAATCGCAGTATTCATTTGATGGTAAATTATTGGTATGTCCACCTATTTCTACTTTTACATTAGGTTTCTTTTTGATGAAATCATAGACCTCATCCAGTACATCCTTAGACAGATCTCCAAACATCGTAGAATCCGCCTCGAAGTATAATTGATCAATAGGAATTGTTGTTCCAGCTTCTACTTCAGCAGTTGCTAGTTCTGGAAGAATACGAGGACCTTTTACTTCAAAATTAGCACCAAAAGTACACTTGTTTTCATCTTGTATTACGACAGCATACATCCCTTTTTTGAGTCTTTTTCGAGTCGCTTCTTTGCTGTTGTTTTCCCATGTATAGTCATATTTTCCAGTTCCACCTACGCCTGTTATTTCGATCGCACCATCCTTAGCAGAAGGTCGACTTAGATGTTTTAATTCTATCAAAAAGAAAGTCAATGCATCTGGCTGCATCACTTGTGCACCAGCGATGACTTCAGTTCCTTTCGCATCTGTAACCGTCACTAGGTAGTTTCCTGCTTTCAAGCCATTGGGTTTTTCCCCCTTGCAAGCAGGATTATTCCATTCATAGGTATAAGGTGGTTTACCTCCAGATACTTTGATATTGAGTTCTCCATCAGTATCGCCATGACAGGCTAATTCTTTTTCACTGTAACAGATCGCAGTCAAATCATCATGAGCTACTTCTTCCTTGAAAAATAATTTGAAACGAAATAGCCCGTTCTTTTTCGTTCCTACCCAAATATCGCCATTTGCATCACTTTCTACACAGAGCGATTGGTCACTCACATAGCCGATTTCTTTGCCATAAAGAGCCATCGTATCTGCGATGATGTCATATCTTGAAAAAATATTGGAAGCAGAATATAATCTGCCTTCATCATCGAATGCCATATCTCTCACATTACCATTAGAAAGGCGACTATCCAGACGGATTTGAGCCCATCTACTTTCATCGTCTACCTTCCAAAGTTTCTTATTTCCAATGAACCAAATATCATTAGCATAATTAGAAACAGCAGTGATATTATCTGATTTTTCAAAAACTTTGATTTTCTCTCCTATGATCTGACAAACTCCCTTAGTCGTTCCTGCCCAAACGGTACCTTTTTTATCGTACTGTACAAAATTGACAGTATTGGAAGGTAGCTTAGAATTGCTAGCTGTATAATGAGCGATTTTAGTCATTTTGTCAATATCCCAAACAAAGATTCCCTGCTCCGCAGTAGCTATCCAAAGTTGGTTAAACTTAGTGGTCATATTGGTAATATAAGGAGAGAAATCCTTTTTGCGAAGGTCGATTTTCTTCTGCCTATCGGAAGTCATGATCGTACCATCTTCCATCGCTGCCCAAAGTCTACCAGTACTATCTCTAGCGATAGCCGTCACAGAAACATCCTCTAGAACATTTCTACGATTTTTGTCATAGCTATAAAAAAACAGCCCCTTACTCGTCCCCAACCAAATAAGATTGCCCTCTATATGTAGGCAATTGATAGGTTCGCTTTCAGGAAATGAATGGCAGCGTTCTACTCGTACAGTATGCTGTGCGATGAGAAAAGAAGGAAGTATAAGTAGTAGATAGATGAAGTATTGCTTCATTGTTGATAAGATAAGTTCTATGTTTAAATAAGTTTGCATCCAATTATTCCCTTCCTTTGGAGGAGTTGGGAAAGGCAAAATCCCTGCAATTTACGAATAGTCACGAAGAATGTCGAGAGACAAGGTTCTTTTTGGGATTGTCTTAACCTTATTGTTAATGCTTAATTGGCATTAAAAAACAAGAGTATTATCATGATGATAAACAATCCCCAAAACCTTTTGAGCCAACGTAAGCCTATTTCTTGATTTTTATAATTTCTTGGTGTTTGTATAAACGCAAGACCAGAACGGATGGCTGCGAATGCCATCATAGAAAAAGGGAAGAGTAGAATGATTATTAATTTATTTAATGAAGCTGTCAATACCAATTTTAATATAAGACAAATGGCAATGATGCCAGTAGCGATGCCTCCAAATAAGATAGAAAAGCCCCAAATTCGCAAAATTTTCAAATATTTTTGCTCTGCTGAATTTTGATGTTGCAATACTTCGTTTTCGTCGAGTATCATAGGTCTAGATGAATGTGATAGAAATGAGTAGGCAAATAGTATAAATTATCCAAGCAACAATATTGAGTATCATGCCTTTTTTCATGCTTGCTATATTGCTTTTATTTCTAGCATAAAAGAAAAATATGGAAGAAATGATACCTAGTACCAAGCCTACCAAAGATATAAAAAGAAAGACGATAACTATCCAACCTTCGTTATCATATAGTAATCTATTTCCATCTTCATCTACCATACTCGCAGTGTGAAGTATCAAACCTGTCAAGGCAATCAGAAGTAAGAAAAAAATAGGAAAAAACTGAAGGCAGCCTACACTAGTGGTTTTATCTAGGGCTTCTTCTGGTAGAGAGAATGCTTGGTTTTGGTTTTCCATGCTTTGATTTGGCGATGTACTTTTGGTAAGGGAGTAGGTTATATTTTGCCTATTATCTAAACTTAAAAAGGTTGCTAAAGCACTGCTGTTTAATCTGGTACATGATAAATTGTAAGCTACCCCTCCTTAAACTGAATCTCCTCATAATGAGCCACACACCTAAAACCCAACCATTTTTCTGGCTTAGCATAAATGATTCTATTTTTAATTTTACAATTATCTATCAGATGGAAAAAGCTGCCGCCTTTAGAAACGCCTTGTTCTTCTACCATTTCTGCCACATTTCCTACAGCATTATAAATCTTATAATCATTAGGCAAAAAAGTATGAACTGGAGCAGTGATTCTCAAATCTTTTTTAGGCGATGAAGCAGAAATCCTTTCAGGGAAAACGACATTATATAGATAACTATCTTGGTATTTTTTCTTTACTTTTTCCTCATTTATTCCATTAGGGTATTGAGAAATATCCAAACCTCCAGATGCTATTTTTTCCCATTCTGTTTCTGTAGGTAGTCTGAACGTAGGAAGATAAACTTTTACATCACTATCTTCTGCCAATGAAAATGGAGAAATATCCTTATTCTCACGATTAGGACTCAGTACCCCTTTCTGAGTGAGTATGACTTCTGCCACTCTATTCGTTCGCCATTCACAATATTCCTTTACTTGCGAATAAGTCACGCCTACCACTGGATAACTAGAAAAATTAGAATGACTAAAATAAGAAGTATAACGAGGTCCATCATCATTCATTTCTCCTATCCAAACCGTAGTATCGGGAAGAACGGCTTCGTGTTCGTCAGAATTTTTCCCAAATATATCCTTCGTCCAATATACATACTCTTGCCAGTCCATATTGCTAATTTCCGTCTGATCCGCAAATAAATTATTATCTATTTTAACCATATTTGGCGGACGACTCACTTCGTATTCTTGATTGTCTACAGATACAAATTGCTTATGACTACAACTACTGATAAGTATAATGCTAAAAAGAAAGAGTAAAGAATTTTTCATAATTGGCTAAGGTTTATCTTGGTACTTATAGCGTGCTTAAAATTGGCTTTTAGCCTAGGGGATTAAAATTAAACATGCTCTTATTTAAAACGAGCTTAGAAATATAATTATTTCAAACTGAATTGTCTTAATTTCGCCGAGAATTAACAGTAGGGTAACAAAGTCATTGATTTTTTAATCTTAATATCTCTACACTTCAATATCTATATAAAATGAGTAATCCACTAGTAAGTATTATTATGGGATCCGATTCTGATTTGCCAATCATGAGGCAAGCAGCGGATATTTTGAAGGAGTTTGGCGTAGCTTTCGAACTCACTGTCGTATCTGCACATCGGACACCGGACAGAATGTTTGATTTTGCAAAAGCGGCACATGGTCGTGGTATTAAAGTAGTGATCGCTGGAGCGGGCGGTGCTGCACATTTGCCAGGAATGGTGGCCTCCCTTTCTCCATTGCCAGTCATTGGTGTACCCATCAAATCGTCTAATTCTATAGATGGTTGGGATTCAGTATTGTCTATTCTTCAAATGCCAAATGGCGTGCCTGTAGCTACAGTTGCATTGAATGCTGCAAAAAACGCAGGTATTCTAGCTGCTCAAATTCTAGCATCTAGTGATAGTGATTTGCAAGGAAAAATGCTTGATTACATGCAATCTCTCAAGGATAGCGTAAAGGCGAAATATGAGCGTTTGGAGAAGGAAGGCTATGAGGATTATAAAAAATAATGATGAGTAGCTATTTCTTATGTGTCTTATGTGGTTCAATTAAAACTACATAAGATACATAAGGTGTTATTTCCCTTTTCTGCTCATGAAAAGATAAGTAGACAGCAGTCCCAACACTACAAATACGACATAGAGCCAGAGGTTCGTACCTGATGATTTGCTATTATAACTGTCATGTCCCCAAGCAGTAAATGCTGCCCAATGATAAGGGCTGGCTTCTGCTAGGCTATGATTTTGGATGTAATCCAGTTTGGTTTGGTGAAGTGCTGTGCTAGGTTCTTTGCCATTTTTGATCTGAGAGTAAAAGGTCTGCATCATCTCACTCGTACTATTTTCATTCACTTCCCAAAGCGATGTGATAACTTGTGGCACACCAGCAAAACTGAAACCCCTTGCCAAGCTCATCACACCTTCTCCTTCTATCATTTCTCCTTTGGCAGTTTCACAGGCACTGAGTGTGACGAGTTGCGTATTGAGTTGGAGATTATACAATTCAGATAAATTCAATTTTCTATCCTTGAATGCGATCCAAGGTTGAGGAAATTCTTTGCTTCCGCCAGATGCATGTGTAGATAAATGAATAATGTCGTATTCTGCTGCATCTTTTAGGAATGTTTTGGAGGTAGCATCTTCATTGATGAGAATTTGACTTTCTGGAAATAGTCCTTTTATAGTATTGGCTTCTTCTGCACTTAAATCTGCTAATCCTTCAAAAGATTGAGGTGCTATGATGAGGATGTTCTCATTGCCTATGATTCTTTTATTAGATAATTCTAAATGAACACTAGCAGAATAGGCGTAACTAATCGAATTTTTTTGAATAAAATAAGCAGCAGATGAAAAATCAGTATTAGTACTATTTTCTGTAATTAATGCTTCAAAAGGAATGAACTGTAAAATGCCATCAGGAATGATAATTAATGATTTATTACCTGGAATATTTAATGGCTGAATAATATCTTGATAAATAGAAAAAGAGAGGGTATTTAATGACTGAATATCTGACTTGGAAATATTGCTTTTTTGTGTAGAAATATTTTTAATCCATTTGCTAATATTTGCCTTTCTTTTTTCTCCTTTTTTATAAATATGATATTGAATGTCTGAGGAAGAAATAATAGCTGCAATTAATTGTTCAGTATTTCCGAAAAATTCTATAGCAATAGCATCTTTTTTTGCTAAATATTTCTGGAAATCAACTAGTGTTTTTTCTTTAAAATTAGCATCCAATAAATTTTGTTCAAAATGCTTTTTATCAAATGAATTTAATTCTCCTTTTAATATTTGCAATTTAATATTAAGCGAATCTTGTTTTTTAGGAAAATAAATAATTTCATTTTCTAATAGTTGTTTTTTTTCTAAAAATTCATCTCTTTCCTGTTGTAATTCTACGGATAATGTATTGAGATTAATTTGTTTTGCTTTTAATAAATTTTCAAATAAAAGAACAGATTTACTCTTTTCAATAAATTCAAAAGCTTTTTCTTTTTTATCTAATTCTATAGCTAATAAAGTAGCAGCTTCATAAGTTTCTCTCGTTTTTTGAATCCAATGTAAATTACTAGAAGTTGTATTGATATCTTGTCTCAAAGAATAGATGACTTTATCTATAAATTCATAGTTTTCTAGTGCTTCCTCTTTTTGATCTAGCTTATATAAACACTGAGATCTAGAAGAAAGCGTTACCATGATGTCTGTCTTCAATCCGTTGAATTGGATGCTTTCAAAAGGAGTATTATTCAGTTGGTTTTTAATACTTTCAAAATTAGTAATAAAATATCCCAATGCCTTTTCGTAATATTCTAATTCTTTTTTGGAATCGCCTTTTTTTGAATAAAATTCGCCTAAATTATCGTACGGATAAGCTTGTAGTGCTAAATTGTATTGAGCAGGTTCATCTTCATATAATATTTTTGCTATTTCAATAGCTTCTTGTAAATAATTATCAGCTTCTTTAAATGCTCCTTTTTGTACATTTAAAAATCCTAGATTATTAGAAACATTAAAAAGATCAATAGAATATTCTCCAATAGTATTATATAAAATATCATGTGATTCAAGATATGCTTTTTCAGCATTAATTAAATCATTTTTAGATTCTAATACATTTCCTAAATCGTATAAAGTTTTAGCAACCTTTTTTGTATTGTTATCTTTTCTGAAAATAGAAATAGCTTCTTTGTATAGTAGGATAGATTTGTCAATGAGTTCTCCCTCTTTTTTTTCATAAGACTGCGCAAGGTGTACAAGTAATTCTGGAACGTCTTTTTTTGTTACTTTTAAAGAGCTAAGGCAATCCTCAAAGAGAATAATTGCTTTGTCATAATCTCCTTCTTGATTGTATAAATCTATTAATTGTTCATAGGTCTTTTTTGTGAGTTTGGCTAGTTCTTTATCTATGGGAAAAGAGATTAATTTTGATCTTATTTTGAGTGCTTTGTTATAATATTCAATTGATTTTTTATTTAGAGATTGTTGGCGTAACGCAGAGCCTATATTGTGGTAGGTTCTGGAGGTTTCGAAGTGGGTTTCTCCGTATTTTTCTTTTTTTAGATAAAGTTCTTTTTTCCAATGTATAATTGCATCTGAGTAATTTTTTTTAAAAAAACTCTCTTTCCCTTTATCATAATGATCTAAAATAGCTAAAGAATCATTTTCATTTTGTGCAGATGAAAATGTGATAGAAAAGGTAAGTAGTAGTAGTGTGAAAAAATATTGCATGTAAATCATGATTGGTTTCCATGCAATATATATAATTAACTAATGATAAGAGGTATGTCAGGATTGGATGATGACATTCTTTTACTTTGAGTAAGGAAAGAAGATGCTTTTATCTTTTCATAACTTGATTGTTTTTTAATATGCCTAGATTTGAAATTCATGTTTTAAAAAATATACTATACCTAGCGGTATTCGCTTTACAGACCATCACTAATAACAATTGTCTGATTTTCAGTAGCTACGAATTTCTGGCAATCCGAAAACCACTTAGGGATGTTGAATCAATAACTATCCGTTTTGACTTCATTTTTTTGCACTATGCTGCGTTGCAAAAACCTTATTACGTTAAGGCGTAACGCGGCTTTTACCGCCTTGCCTAGCACAAAAATATCTTATCGATTCCAGACACTTATTTATTCGCAATCCATTAATATTCAGTATATTATGAATAAAACGAAAGTAAGTAAGTAAGAATATCGCTAACTTTAAAACTGCTGATAGAATGCTTCAACGAGAACAAGCTAGTAAAATCAAAGGAGGGAAATTGAAGAGGAGTTCTAAGGAGGATACAGAGGTTCAATAATAAAAGTATCTGTAAGAAAACAAATAGCCCCAAAGAATATATTCTTTGGGGCTATTTGTTTTGAAATTACTTGTCTGATCGATATAATAGTAAAAATGTCTAAAGGTATGTTTGGACTAAAAACGACCATAATAATTTAAAAAACCAAATTCAAACAACTCCAACTTTTATAATTAAAAAGAGAGGTCGTTATTTTTAACGACCTCTCTTTTTAATTATAGCTTCATGAATCGAAGTGTTTCTACTTTGTTCTTCCTATAAATACTAAGGAAATAATATCCTTTTTCTAATCGGTTGACATTTATGATCTCTGTCTGATTTCCTTTGCTATATGATTTTGTATTATCTAAAATCACTTTGCCTAGTACATCTCTGATTATAATTCTTAGGTCATCGTCATCTGTCAAATTAAATAATACATTCAAAGTTCCTCCAGTCGGATTAGGAAATAGCTCGGATGGCTTAGTTACTTCAAAAACACTTGTTCTAGCAGCGGCAGTCGTATGGAAATACTTAGTCGTATAAGCAGACCATGAACTACTATTACATTTTGACCTTACTCTATATTCGTAAGTGGTGTTGGCTGTCAATCCTGTGACATATACATAATTATTACCTGAGACGCTATTTTTGAATAACCAACTACTTGTACCTACTGCACGATATTTTACCCTTTTTATTGCTCCAGTAGAAATAGCATTGTCCCACCTGATTCGCATTCTATTATTATCTAAATAGATAGAGGTGACACCAGTTGGAATAGTACAAGTACTACTATAGAATTCCTTGATTTCTGTAAAATCAGACCAAGTATTATTTCCGCAGCTTGAACGCATTTTATACTGATAGTATTTATTGGGAATAAGGTTATTCAGTTGCCTTTGTAAATTGGATGTTCCTGCACTTGTCCATGCTGAAGTACCTTTGACTTTATATCTTACTTGATAGAAGGTAGCAGTAGGCGTCTCCTCCCATGTTACTAGAGCAGAAGTAT